>NZ_JAUYVX010000029.1:0-5253 GCF_030688925.1 Oceanobacter sp. 3_MG-2023 | reverse complement strand
GCTGGGCGGTTATTACGCCTATGCCGTCGACAGCGCCGGCAACCTGAGCCTGGCTTCCAGTGAGTGGATTACGTTAGTGGATGAAACGGCACCCACGTTTACGTCTGGCACGACCGCGACTGCGATTGATGAAAACTCCGGTGAAAGCACGGTTATCTACACGGCCACGACGGATGACGCGACGGCGGTTTATTCCTTGTCTGGCACTGACGCCAGTGACTTCAGCATCGACAGCAGTACGGGCGTTGTTACCTTGCTGAACAACCCCGATTACGAAACCAAGTCCAGTTACTCATTCATCGTTACCGCTACCGATGGCGCCGGTAACCATACCGACCAAGCGGTTACTCTCGATGTGAACGACCTGGACGATACTGCCCCAGAAGCCAGTATTGTGTTATCGCTCGCGACAGTACAGCTGGAAGCACTGGGTAATACCAGCGATAGTGACTATGCCCCTCAAATCACCGCGGTAGGCAGCGCTGGCGCTTATGTGGTGACCTGGTACGGGTACGAGGGTGCTGGCTATTCAGGTGATCGGTCGATCTTTGTGCAGGCGTTTAACGCCGATGGCTCCTTAAACGGTGCCACGGTACAGTTGGAAGCGCCGGGTAATACCGATGGTGATGACTATGTCCCCCAAATCACCGCCGTGGGCACTGATGGCGCCTATGTGGTGACCTGGTACGGTGAGGATAGCGACGGTGATTGGTCTATCTTTGTGCAGGCGTTTAAAGCCAATGGTTCCTTCAACGGTGTCACGGTACAGCTGGAAGCGCTGGGTAATACGACAGGTTATGACGTTGATCCCCAAATCACTGCGGTAGGCAGCGATGGCGCCTATGTGGTGACCTGGCAGGGGTACGATAGCAACAATGACTATTCTATCTTTGTGCAGGCGTTTAAAGCCGATGGCTCCATTAACGGCACCAAGGTACAGCTGGAAGCGTTGGATACTACCACGGGGGATGACTATTCTCCCCAAATCACCGCCGTGGGCACTGATGGCGACTATGTGGTGACCTGGTACGGTGAGGATAGCAACAATGACTATTCGATCTTTGTGCAGGCGTTTAAAGCCGATGGTTCCTTCAATGGCACCACGGTACAGCTGGAAGCACTGGGTAATACGACAGGTTATGACAGAAATCCCCAAATCACTGCGGTAGGCACTGATGGCGCCTATGTGGTGACCTGGTACGGAAGGGATAGCGACGGTGATTGGTCGATCTTTGTGCAGGCGTTTAACGCTGTTGGCTCTTTAAACGGCACCACAGTACAGCTGGAAGCACTGGATAATATCACCGGTGATGACTATCTGCCTCAAATTACCGCCGTGGGCACTGATGGCGCCTATGTGGTGACCTGGTCTGGTGAGGATAGCGACGGTGATTGGTCGATCTTTGTGCAGGCCTTTAACGCCCATGGTTCCTTCAACGGTGACACAGTACAGCTGGAAGCGCTGGGTAAGACCAACGGTGATGACGAAAGTCCTCAAATCACTGCGGTGGGCACTGATGGCGCCTATGTGGTGACCTGGTACGGTGATGATAGCGACGGTGACACTTCGATCTTTGTGCAGGCGTTTAATGCCGATGGCTCTGTCAACGGTGACACAGTACAACTGGAAGCACTGGGTAAGACCAGTGGGTATGATGGGTACCCTCAAATCACTGCGGTGGGCAGCGATGGTGCCTATGTGGTGACCTGGTACGGGGCTGATAGTGACGGTGATTATTCGATCTTTGTGCAGGCGTTTAATGCCGATGGCACACTGGTGATGGATAGCAGCACCTATGAAACAGGGGAGTTGGTCACACTACAAAGTAATGAAGCGGGTACGGTGTATTTGGTCAGCGATACAGTGGCCGTGACCACTGAGGCCGATATCACCAGCGCCAGCAGTAACCTGTGGGCTACCGCGACATTAGCGGTGGCGGGTACGGTCACTGTGGATACCACGACATTGGCGCTGGGCGGTTATTACGCCTATGCCGTCGACAGCGCCGGCAACCTGAGCCTGGCTTCCAGTGAGTGGATTACGTTAGTGGATGAAACGGCACCCACGTTTACGTCTGGCACGACCGCGACCGCGATTGATGAAAACTCCGGTGAAAGCACGGTTATTTACACAGCGACTACTGATGACGCGACGGCGGTTTATTCCTTGTCTGGCACTGACGCCAGTGACTTCAGCATTGACAGTAGTACGGGCGTTGTTACCTTGCTGAACAACCCCGATTACGAAACCAAGTCCAGTTACTCATTCATCGTTACCGCTACCGATGGCGCCGGTAACGATACCGACCAAGCGGTTACCCTCGATGTTAACGATATTGCCCCAGAAGCCAGTATTGTGTTATCGCCCGCGACAGTACAACTGGAAGCACTGGGTAAGACCAATGGTTATGACGTTGATCCTCAAATCACTGCGGTGGGCAGCGCTGGCGCCTATGTGGTGACCTGGTCTGGTGAGGATAGCGACGGTGATTGGTCGATCTTTGTGCAGGCATTTAACGCCGATGGTTCCTTCAATGGCACCACGGTACAGCTGGAGCTGGGTAAGGCCGAAAGTCCCCAAATCACTGCGGTGGGCAGTGATGGCGCCTATGTGGTGACCTGGTACGGGTACGAGGGTGCTGGCTATTCAGGTGATCGGTCGATCTTCGTGCAGGCGTTTAAAGCCGATGGTTCCTTCAATGGCACCACGGTACAGCTGGAAGGGCTGGGTAATACCACTGGCCATGACTTTGATCCTCAAATCACCGCGGTGGGCAACGCTGGCGCCTATGTGGTGACCTGGTACGGAAGGGATAGCGACGTTGATTATTCAATCTTTGTGCAGGCGTTTAATGCCGATGGCTCCGTCAACGGCACCACGGTACAGCTGGAAGGGCTGAGTAATACCACTGGTCATGACTATGATCCACAAATCACTGCGGTGGGCAGCGCTGGCGCTTATGTGGTGACCTGGCGTGGTGATGATAGCGACGGTGACTATTCGATCTTTGTGCAGGCGTTTAAAGCCGATGGCTCCTTCAACGGTGACACGGTACAGCTGGAAGCACTGGGTAAGACCAATGATAATGACTATTATCCGCAAATCACTGCGGTAGGTAGTGATGGCGCCTATGTGGTGACCTGGTACGGAAGGAATGGCGACAGTAGTTTGGCGATCTTTGTACAGGCCTTTGATGCTGACGGCTTCTTAAACGGTGCCACGGTACAGTTGGGAACACTGGATGATTGGTATTGGCACCCTCAAATCACTGCGGTAGGCAGCGCTGGCGCCTATGTGGTGACCTGGTACGGTGATGATAGTGACGGTGATGAGTCGATCTTTGTGCAAGCGTTTGATGCCAATGGTTCCTTCAACGGTGACACAGTACAGCTGGAAGCGCCGGGTAATACCACCAGTGGCGACTATTGGCCTCAAATTACCGCCGTGGGCACTGATGGCGCCTATGTGGTGACCTGGTACGGAAGGGATAGCGACGGTGATTTTTCGATCTTTGTGCAGGCGTTTAACGCCGAAGGTTCCGTCAACGGTGACACAGTACAGCTGGAAGCACTGGGTTATACCACTGACTATGCCCCCCAAATCACTGCGGTAGGCAGTGCTGGTGCCTATGTGGTGACCTGGGTCGGGACTGATAGTGACGGTGATGAGTCGATCTTTGTGCAGGCATTTAATGCCGATGGCACACTGGTGATGGATAGCACCTATGAAACAGGGGAGTTGATCACACTACAAAGCAATGAAGCGGGTACGGTGTATTTGGTGAGCGATACAGTGGCCGTGACCACTGAGGCCGATATTCTCTCTGCAGACGGTAGTTTGTGGACCCAGGCCGTTGCCACGGCTGATGCCAGTGTAGCGGTTGATAGCAGTGGTCTGGCTGGCGGCAATTATACGGCCTATGCCGTCGACAGTGCCGGTAACATATCGCAGGCCGCGGATGAAACCGTCACTCTGGTTGATACCAGCACGGTGGTGTTTGATCTGGTAAACGGCAGTTCGTCAGATCACAGTGGCCGGACGTTTGAGGAAGATACCAGCTATACCATTTACGTCCGGGTGGATTCTTCGACAGAGGTCTTGAATACCGATTCAAGTGAGTGGGGCAGCTGGGCCAATGCAGAGGCTCTTGGCAGTGATGATCAGGTGGTCTTGGTCGGGTCGGGGAGTGCGGTACTGGGTGCTAATAATTCGGCGGTTGCTTCTTTCAGTTCTCCCGGAGTATGGGGGTCGGCTTTCTCATTGCAGGAGTCGGGTTTTGTTTTCCGCTGGACGGACAATGCATCATCCGGTTCGGTATCGTTGTGGGATGGAAGCTGGAGTGATCTGAATGAGGGGCGGTCTCTGAATGAAGTCTACCTGACGACCATGCCAATGGGCGTTATGACATCACAGGGGTTGGTCTGATGCTGACAGGACACTCGTTAGCAGATGCGGGTGATGGCGCAGCCTCTGGCCACGGTGACGATCCAGCAGCCGTTGCTGACTTTCGGCAAGTTGAGCCGTGCCATTGAGCTGGCACGGCGGAAAGGCGAGCTGAGGATGTCG
The DNA here is from genome assembly GCF_030688925.1 of Oceanobacter sp. 3_MG-2023. Classification (NCBI taxonomy): domain Bacteria; kingdom Pseudomonadati; phylum Pseudomonadota; class Gammaproteobacteria; order Oceanospirillales; family Oceanospirillaceae; genus Oceanobacter; species Oceanobacter sp. 3_MG-2023. Next base: position 686 of record NZ_JAUYVX010000029.1, on the reverse strand, counting down.
GCCTGTTGCAGGTTCGTCGAGATCTGGTTGATGCAACCAGTCAGGCTTATATTGCGGTTGATGCCTTGCGTCGGCCGTTGCACATTGCCTAGCAGAACACCAGCGATCATCAGCATCTGTAAGACCGTATTACGGAGCATGCGGTGCTTGATGAAAGACGACATGCAGCGCAGTAATGAACGTCAGGGGTTGTTGGTCGATAGCATTCAGGGAGCCGAGACCATTCAGGTTGCGAATGCCAGTTGGCGTTTTTCCGAAATTTGGCAATCCATCAGTGAAACCGTGGCCGATCAAATAACGAATAAATATTCGCTGGGGTCTGACCAGCATAAAATACGGGGGGTATTTATTGATACCAAATCAGCCTTTTGACTGATGAGATAATTGTTCCTGCTTTTTATACTGCTTCCTTCCAAATCACTTCGATATTTCAGACCTATTTGGCATCTCCGTGCTTTGCTAATTGCTGAGCCTGGACGCCTGAGTTTCTTAATGAGAAGTGGCCAACTATTTCCAAGGAAGAGCTCTGGGTGGCCACCCTATTTCCAAGGATGATCTCTGGGTGGCGACCCTGTTGAACAAGGAATGATTACATGCCGATTTATCGCTTAGCCGTTTTTAACCCTCTTAATGACTATGCTGGTCAAGTGTATAACGGTGATGAACCGGCTGTGGTGTCAGCCCAG
>NZ_JAUYVX010000028.1:0-5585 GCF_030688925.1 Oceanobacter sp. 3_MG-2023 | reverse complement strand
TCGGTGGCGATTACAGTAAAGTTGTAGCTGGACTTGGTCTCGTAGTCCGCATCGGCCAACAAGGTGACTTCGCCGGTTACCGAGTTGATGCTGAACAGTGACGCATCTGTACCAGACAGGCTGAAACTCACGCCATCAGAAATATCAGCAGAGTCATCCGCAGTGGCGGTATACACCACTTGCCCAGCACCAGAGTTTTCATCGATCGCAGTAGCCGTAGCGCCAGATGTAATGCTTGGTGCCACTTCATCGAGGTTATTCACCGCCAGCGTAACAGTTTGATCGGTGTGGTTACCGGCTCCATCGGTGGCGGTGACGGTAAAGCTGTAACTGGACTTGGTTTCATAGTCGGCATCCGCCAACAAAGTGACTTCGCCTGTAGCAGAGTTGATGCTGAACAGTGACGCATCTGTACCAGACAACGAATAAACCGCTGCCGCATCATCCGTGGTCGCGGTGTAAATCACCACGTTCTCACCGGAGTTTTCGTCAATGGCGGGGATGGTGGCATCCGAGGTAAAGGTCGGCGCTGTTTGATCGGCTAATGTGACTCGCTCATCAGAAACCAGACTCAGATTGCCGGCATTGTCGACGGCATAGGCGTAATAATCGCCATAGGCCAGCGCCGTGGTATCCACCGTGACGGTGCCTGCTGCTGCCAGTGTTGCGGCGACCCAGAGATGACTGCTGGCGCTGGTAATATCAGATTCACTGGTTACGGTGACCGTATCGCTGACCAGATACACCGTACCCGCTTCGCTGCTTTGCAGTGTCACCAGCTCACCGGTTTCATAGGTGCTATCCATCACCAGCGAGCCATCAGCATTAAAGGCCTGCATAAAGATCGAATTATTACCGTCACTATTCTCTCCATACCAGGTCACCACATAGGCTCCATCGCTGCCCACTGCGGTGATTTGCGGATCATAGTCATCACCGGTGGTATTACCCAAGGCCTCCAGTTGTACCGTGGCACCGTTAAAGGAACCATCGGCATCAAATGCCTGAACAAAGACCGAATAGTCATTGTTGCTATCCTCACCGTACCAGGTCACCACATAGGCGCCATCGCTGCCTACTGCGGTGATTTGTGGAGCATAATCTTCACCGGTGGTATTACCCAGCGCTTCCAGCTGTACCGTGCTGCCATCGAGAGAGCCTTCGGCATTAAAGGCCTGAATGAAGATCGAGGTATTCCCTCCATAGCCAACACCGTCATACCCATACCAGGTCACCACATAGGCACCATCGCTGCCCACCGAGGTGATTTGGGGTAGCAAATCATGCCCAGCGTTATTGCCCAACGCTTCCAACTGTACCGTGGTGCCACTCAATGAACCATCAGCATCAAACGCCTGCACAAAGATCGAATCATCACCGCCGCTATCGGCCCCGTACCAGGTCACCACATAGGCGCCATCAGTGCCCACGGCGGTGATTTGAGGGTACCAATCATCAGCGGTGGTATTACCCGGCACTTCCAGCTGTACTGTGTCACCGTTGAAAGAACCATCGGCCTTAAACGCCTGCACAAAGATCGAATAATCACCGTCGCTATCATCACCGTACCAGGTCACCACATAGGCGCCATCAGTGCCCACGGCGGTGATTTGAGGGTAGGTGGTATTACCCGGCGCTTCCAGCTGTACTGTGTCACCGTTGAAAGAACCATCGGCCTTAAACGCCTGCACAAAGATCGAATAATCGTTAGCGCTATCTGCTCCATTCCAGGTCACCACATAGGCGCCATCGCTGCCCACCGCGGTGATTTGAGGATCAAAGTCATGACCAGTGGTATTACCCAGCGCTTCCAGCTGTACCGCGGTGCCATTAAGAGAACCATCGGCATTAAAGGCCTGCACAAAGATCGAATAATCATTAGCGCTATCTGCTCCATACCAGGTCACCACATAGGCGCCATCGCTGCCCACCGCGGTGATTTGCGGGCCATAGTCATAATGATTGGGCGCTGTCAGCGGTACAATAGTGCCATTAAGAGAACCATCGGCACTAAAGGCCTGTACAAAGATCGAATAATCCCAGTCGCTATCCCGACCGAGCCAGGTCACCGCATAGGCACCATCGCTGCCCACCTCAGTGATTTGCGGAAAATAATCTTGTACCGTGGCATATCCCAGTTGTACCTGTGCGGGAGCCAATACAATGCTGACGTCTGGAGCGGTATCATCCAGATCGTTGACCGCCAGCGTCACGGTTTGGTTGGTAAAGTTACCGGCCCCATCGGTGGCGGTGACGGTAAAGCTGTAGCTTGGTTTGGTCTCGTAGTCCGCATCCGCCAACAAGGTGACTTCACCGGTGCTGACATCGATCGAGAAATACGCTGCATCGTCGCCAGAGAGCGAGAAAGTCACACCATCAGAAATATCAGCAGAGTCATCAGTAGTGGCGGTATACACCACCTGCCCGGCACCAAAGTTTTCATCGATGGCAGTGGCGATAGCACCAGAAGTAATCGTCGGTGCCACTTCATCGAGGTTATTGACCGCCAGCGTCACGGTTTGGTCGGTGTAGTTACCGGCCCCGTCGGTAGCGGTGACAGTAAAGCTGTAGCTGGACTTGGTCTCGTAATTGGCATCAGCCAATAACGTCACTTCGCCTGTAGCAGAGTTGATGCTGAACAGCCCTGCATCGGCTCCCGAGAGGCTATAAACCGCTGTCGCGTCATCGGTCGCTGCTGTGTAAATAACCGAGCTGGCGCCAGAGTTTTCATCAATGGCATCAGCCAACGTGCCGGAGGTAAATACCGGTCCTGACTCATCCAGATCATTCACATCCAGCGTCACAGCCTGATCAGTGAAGTTACCAGCCCCATCGGTGGCGGTGATGGTAAAGCTGTAGCTGGACTTGCTTTCGTAATCAGCATCCGCCAACAAAGTCACTTCACCGGTGCTGGCATCAATCGAGAAATATGCCGCATCGTCGCCTGAGAGCGAGAAAGTCACGCCGTCCGAAATATCAGCAGAGTCATCAGCGACAGCGGTATACACCACCTGTCCGGCACCAGAGTTTTCGTCGATCGCAGTGGCGATAGCGCCAGACGTAATCGTCGGTGCGACTTCATCCAGGTTATTCACCTCCAGCGTGACGGTTTGATCTGTGTGGTTACCGGCTCCATCGGTGGCTGTGACGGTAAAGCTGTAACTGGACTTGGTTTCATAGTCAGCATCAGCTTTTAGAGTCACTTCGCCAGTATTGGTATCAATGGTGAAGTAAGCCGCGTCAGTACCACTGAGGCTAAACGTTACGCCGTCCGAAATATCAGCAGAGTCATCCGCAGTGGCGGTATACACCACCTGCCCGGCACCGCTGTTTTCATCAATCGCAGTGGCAGTAGCGCCAGATGTAATGCTTGGTGCCACTTCATCCAGGTTGTTGACCGCCAAGGTGACGGCTTGGTCCGTATGGTTACCGGCCCCATCGGTGGCAGTGACAGTAAAGCTGTAGCTGGACTTGGTCTCGTAATTGGCATCCGCCAATAACGTCACTTCGCCGGTGGCTGAGTTTATGCTGAACAGTGACGCATCTGTACCAGACAGGCTGAAAGTGACTCCATCAGAAATATCCACTGAGTCATCAACAGCAGCGGTATACACCACCTGCCCAGCACCAGAGTTTTCATCAATCGCAGTGGCGGTATCACCAGAGGTAATCGTCGGTGCCACTTCATCCAGGTTATTGACCGCCAGGGTGACGGTTTGATCGGTATGGTTACCCGCTCCATCGGTGGCTGTGACAGTAAAGCTATAACTGGACTTGGTCTCGTAGTCGGCATCGGCCAACAAAGTCACTTCACCTGTAGCGGAGTTGATGCTGAACAGCCCTGCATCGGCTCCCGAGAGGCTATAAACCGCCGTCGCATCATCCGTCGCCGCGGTGTAAATAACCGCGTTCTCACCGGAGTTTTCATCAATGGCATCAGCCAGAGTCCCGGAGTTAAATACCGGTCCTGACTCATCCAGATCATTGACCGCCAAGGTGACGGTTTGGTCGGTAAAGTTACCAACCCCATCAGTCGCGGTGACGGTAAAGCTGTAGCTGGACTTGGTTTCGTAATCCGCATCCGCCAATAAGGTGACTTCGCCGGTGGCTGAGTTTATGCTAAAGTACGCTGCATCGTCGCCTGAGAGCGAGAAAGTCACGCCGTCCGAAATATCAGCAGAGTCATCAGCAACAGCGGTATAAATCACACTGCCCGCACCGCTGTTTTCATCGATCGCAGTGGCGATAGCGCCAGAAGTAATCGTCGGTGCCACTTCATCGAGGTTATTCACCGCCAGGGTGACGGTTTGATCAGTGAAGTGACCGGCTCCATCGATGGCTGTGACGGTAAAGTTGTAACTGTCTTTTGTTTCGTAATCAGCGTCGGCCAATAAGGTGACTTCGCCGGTGGCGGAGTTGATGCTGAAATACGCAGCATCGTCGCCAGAGAGCGAGAAACTCACACCATCGGAAATATCAGCAGAGTCATCAGCAGTGGCGGTATAAATCACACTGCCGGCACCAGAGTTTTCATCGATCGCGGTAGCCGTCGCACCAGAGGTAATCGTCGGTGCCACTTCATCCAGATCATTCACATCCAGCGTGACGGTCTGGTCAGTGAAGTGACCGGCGCCATCGGTGGCGGTGACAGTAAAACTGTAGCTTGGTTTGGTCTCGTAATCAGCATCCGCCAACAAAGTCACTTCACCGGTGGCTGAGTTGATACTGAACAAAGCAGCATCAGCCCCCGAGAGGCTATAAACCGCCGTCGCGTCATTGGTTGTGGCTGTGTAAATAACCGAGCTGGCACCAGAATTTTCGTCAATGGCATCCGCCAGAGTCCCGGAGTTAAATACCGGTCCTGACTCATCCAGATCATTGACCGCCAGAGTGACGGTCTGATCAGTGAAGTGACCGGCTCCATCGGTAGCGGTGACGGTAAAGCTGTAACTGGACTTGGTCTCGTAATCGGCATCAGCCAACAAGGTGACTTCACCGGTGCTGGCATCAATCGAGAAGTACGCCGCATCGTCGCCTGAGAGCGAGAAAGTCACGCCATCAGAGATATCAACAGAGTCATCAGCGGCCGCGGTATACACCACCTGCCCAGCACCAGAGTTTTCATCGATCGCGGTAGCCGTCGCACCAGAGGTAATCGTCGGTGCGACTTCATCGAGGTTATTGACCGCCAGGGTAACGGCTTGATCGGTAAAGTTACCGGCCCCATCGGTAGCGGTGACGATAAAGTTGTAGCTTGGTTTGGTCTCGTAATCAGCATCCGCCAACAAGGTGACTTCGCCGGTGGCGGAGTTGATGCTGAAATACGCGGCATCGTCGCCTGAGAGCGAGAAAGTCACGCCATCAGAGATATCGGCAGAGTCATCCGCAATGGCGGTATACACCACACTGCCGGCACCGCTGTTTTCATCGATGGCAGTCGCGGTATCACCAGAGGTAATCGTCGGTGCGACTTCATCGAGGTTATTGACCGCTAGTGTCACGGTCTGATCAGTGAAGTGACCAGCCCCATCGGTGGCGATTACAGTAAAGTTGTAGCTGGACTTGGTCTCGTAGTCCGCATCGGC
>NZ_JAUYVX010000027.1:0-6947 GCF_030688925.1 Oceanobacter sp. 3_MG-2023 | reverse complement strand
GGCCTGCAAGTCGGCTTCGTGATTCGAAACCATCCGGTAGCCCAGAGTGAGCACCGGATTAAATAGATGCCCCCTATGGGTCAACAGGCTGGGGTTCCGGCGGTTGATAGAGGAGAAAGCAGGGAATACGTGGGTAGAAAAGAGGCGGCGGGGCAGTGGTGCCAGATATTGCTGGCTGACAAGCCAATCAGGGTGAATTCTTGCACGCTCATGGCGCATTGTGGGTTGTCGGTGTTTGCTGGTGGTGCGAGACAAGGTGTCTGATCACGGGAACAGGAGAGTGAAAGGTCGCTGTATCGGGAGCTGTTTATGCTGATCACTACAACCATAAGGCAGGAGAAGGTCGGGCGTTCAAGCACTCACTATGCGGATTGTAGGTGGCGGTGCTGCCAGCAGGCGGGCTACTGGGTTATGAAGACAGCAGGTCGTTATTATGACTTGGCACCCTAATTGCTGTTTTGAATCGATGCCTTTTTTTGCAATGGAGCAAAAAGAAGGTCAGAGCAACGACGCACACAGGAGACACATATCCGTATGATGAGATAGAGAGATTCCCCTCATGAGCAAGAAACGCGTCGTCGTTGTTGGCAACGGCATGGTCGGTCATAATTTTATCAACACACTGGCCACCTCAGAACATTCCTCCGAATTCGATATTATTACCTTCTCAGAAGAACCGCGTTTGGCCTATGACCGGGTGCAGCTGAGCAAGTATTTCTCCGGCTCCAGCGCTGAAGACCTCGCCTTGACCACCGAATCTGACTACCAGTCCCAGGGTGTTATTTACACACTGAACGACAAGGTGGTGGAGATTAATGCCCACGAAAAAACCGTTACCACTGCCAGTGGCCGCAAAGAAGGCTACGACAAGCTGGTACTGGCAACCGGTTCCTATCCGTTTGTGCCGCCGATTCCCGGTAAAGACCAGCCTCACTGTCTGGTTTATCGCACTATTGAAGATCTGGAAGCAATTTCTGCTGCCGCCAAAGTCAGCAAGACCGGTGTGGTTGTGGGAGGAGGCTTGTTGGGTCTGGAAGCGGCCAATGCCTTGAAAGCTGCCGGCCTGGAAACCCATGTTGTCGAGTTTGCCCCACGCCTGATGGCGGTGCAGCTGGACGAAAGCGGCGGCAAGCTGTTACGGCGCAAAATCGAAAGCCTGGGTGTCCAGGTACATACCGAGAAAAACACCAAAGAGATTGTGGCCGGTGAAGAGTGCCGCTATCGCATGAATTTTGTGGACGGTACCTTTCTGGAAACCGACATGATTTTGTTTTCGGCCGGTATTCGCCCGCAAGACGAACTGGCGCGCCAGTTCAATCTTGAAATCGGTGAGCGCGGCGGCATCGTTATTAACGATTATTGCCAGACTTCGGCAGACGATATTTACGCCATTGGCGAATGTGCACTGTGGGATAACAAAATCTATGGCTTGGTCGCTCCGGGTTACGCGATGGCCAAGGTGACGGCGGGGCATATTGTCAGCCAGCTCGTAACCCATGAACCGGCCACCAGCGCCTTCCAGGGTGCGGATATGAGCACCAAGCTGAAACTGCTTGGAGTTGAAGTCGCTTCGATCGGCGATGCCCACGGCCGCACGGCCGGGTCGCACAGTTATGTGTTCAGTGACGATGTCGCCGAAGTCTACAAGCGACTGGTGGTTTCTGCGGATGGAAAAAAACTGCTGGGAGCCGTGTTGGTTGGGGATTCCGAAGCCTACGGTACCTTGTTGCAGCTGATGCTGAACGACATGGATATTCCCGGTAATCCGGCAGCCTTGATTCTGCCTGCAATGGATGGCCAGGAAGCGGTTGGGCTGGGGGTGTCGTCCTTGCCGGATACGGCCCAGATCTGCTCCTGTTTCGACGTTAGCAAAGGCGATATCAGCGAGGCGGTGCAAGGCGGTTGCTGCACCATGGGAGATATTAAAAGTGCCACACAGGCATCAACCGGTTGTGGTGGGTGTACGGCGCTGGTCAAGCAGGTGATGGATGCCGAGCTGGAAGCATTGGGCGTCGAAGTGAACACCGATATTTGTGAACACTTTGCCTACACCCGTGTTGAGTTGGCCGATATCGTCCGGGTGCAAGAATACACGACCTTCCAGCAGGTGCTGGAAGGCCATGGCAAGGGCCACGGTTGTGAAATCTGCAAGCCCGCGCTGGGCTCGATTCTGGCGTCATTCAACAACGAATACATTCTCAAGGACGAGCACATTGGCCTGCAGGATACCAACGATATTTTCCTCGGTAACATGCAGAAAGACGGTACCTACTCGATTGTTCCGCGTATTGCCGCTGGTGAAATTACTCCGGAAAAGTTGATTGTTCTGGGGGAAATCGGCCGTGACTACGATCTGTACACCAAGATTACCGGTGGTCAGCGGATCGATCTGTTTGGCGCACAACTACATCAGCTGCCAGAAATCTGGAAAAAACTGGTGGATGCCGGTTTCGAAACCGGCCATGCCTATGGCAAATCACTGCGAACAGTGAAGTCTTGTGTGGGCTCTACCTGGTGTCGTTATGGCCTGCTGGATTCGGTGTCGATGGCTGTTGCTCTGGAAGATCGCTACAAGGGGTTACGCTCACCGCACAAGATCAAGTTCGGTGTTTCCGGGTGTACCCGTGAGTGTGCTGAAGCCCAATCCAAGGATATTGGTGTGATCGCCACCGAAAAAGGCTGGAACCTGTACGTCTGCGGTAACGGGGGGATGCGTCCTCGCCATGCCGATCTGTTTGCGACCGAGCTGGATGATGAAACCCTGGTTCGTTATATCGACCGGGTGCTGATGTTTTATATTCGCACCGCCGATCGCTTACAGCGTACATCGGTCTGGCTGGAAAATCTGGAAGGAGGGCTGGACTACCTGAAACAGGTGGTGATTGACGACAAGCTGGCCATTGCGGATGAGCTGGAAAACGGCATGACGAAAGTGGTGGGTACGTACCAGTGCGAGTGGAAAACAACCATCGAAAGCCCTGAAAAAATGAAGCGTTTCCAACATTACATCAATGCCGATGCGGCAGACGATAACTTGCTGTATGTCCGTGAGCGGGGGCAGCGCCGTCCGGCCACCGATGTTGAACGTATCGAACTCGTTGATTTGAATTCTGGCAAATAAGGAAAAATCCCATGACTCAGTGGACTCAGATTTGTGCGTTGACCGATATTGCCCCTGATACCGGGGTGTGTGCCTTGCATCAGGGAGAGCAGGTGGCGCTGTTTCGTCTTGGCCAGACTGAACAGGTGTTTGCAATTGGCAATTACGACCCGATAGGCAGAGCCAATGTGTTGTCTCGTGGCATTGTTGGCTCTATCGGTGAGCGCTACGTAGTGGCTTCGCCGCTGTACAAGCAGCATTTTGATCTGGCGACGGGGGAATGCCTGGAAGATGACGCAGTAACGGTCAAGGCTTATCCGGTTCGTATTGCTGCAGGACAGGTCGAACTCGCGCAGGGAGCGTCGTTGTCCGTTTAGCGGATTTGTCCATATCGGTGGCTCTGTCCATGTCCGTTATCGCGGATATGGACAGAGTCAGCATCGTTATGGCAGTGGTATTAGCGGTGGTCTTCCTTGTAATCTTTACTGCTATGTGACTTCCCGTCATGTGCCTTGCCATCATGACTGTGGCCACCACTACCACCGTGATGAGGGCCTGCGCAAGCTGCCAACATAACGGCCGTTACCATGGCCAGTGCCACATTTTTGTATTTCAAACGCATCGTAAATTCCTCTGGTTGTGATAATGCTGGTGCAATCAGCTTCCCGATCCAATCAACAGACCGGCTGGCCTGTCTCATGGTTATTCCTGCGAATGTGTCTGTCTCGATTGATTCTATTCTCACCGCGTAAGGGTTAATGACAGGTTAAGAATGCGCCAAATCATTACCGGTGTGCGACGACTGGTGCAATGATTGTGTTTTGGTTACTGACAGGCTAACCCTCCAACCGCACAGAACAGGGGAAAACTCCCGCTATGGCAGAGCACCCTGGCTTGTTATGAGTTGAATATCATCGGAAGGTTCGGTCAACGATACCGCCGCACCGATGAACCTGGGATCGCAATGTCGTGATAATCTCGTCGGGTATTGCATCTTGCCGTCGATGGGCGGGGAGTCATTTATGGATAAACCGGGTCTGTATCGGGGCGCCATGCAGATGAGCCACCTATCCGCTTTGGTTATACTGGCGATGACGGTAATTATTGACATAACAAGCAGGAGAAAGGAATGAAGAGCCCACTGGGTCTCGATGCAGACTTGCCGGTGATGGATATCGTGCAGGAGTCACTAGGATTGTTGTGGGTCAAGCGGGGCATTGTCAGCGCTCGATTCTTGCCGGTGATGCTGTTGTTGGCGGGGCTGGACTGGGTCAGTAGTACCTGGATGTCGGAGTCTCATCTATTCGGGCAGCTGGGTTTTATGCTGGTCTCCATGTTGTTGGGCGTTGTGTTTGCGACAGCCTGTCATCGGATGACGCTGATGCCGGAAAAAAGTCTGGTTCAAAAAGGCATCTGGCGTCGGGAAGAGTGGCGTTATCTGATGCGATTGATGCTGATGGGGCTGGCGACTTCGGTTGTGATTACGCCAATAGTAATACTGTTTGCATTGCTGCAAGTGCAGCAAATGATGGTGCTGGGGGGTGCGCTTGCCATTATGACGGGCTTGTATGTGAGTGCGCGGCTGGCGATAACCTTGCCTGAAATCGCCGTTGGCCAGACCACCAGTTTCCAGCGAGCCTGGAAGCTGAGCAAGGGTAACGGTTCGCGGCTGGTCATGGTGGTGTGGATTGCGCCGCTACTGATCAGTGGGCCATTCCTGCTGCTGTTTTTACTGGACAATACCTTGCTGAATTATCTGGCCGCCTTTGGTTCTTATGTAACCAGCCTGATCTCGTTGGTGATGATGTCGTTATCCTACCGTTTTCTGACGTCGTTTGAGTCGGGGAATGATCATCCGGTCGTGTCCTCTTCGTCGGATGGCTTTGATGCCTGAATCATGAAGCTGGGAGATCTGTCCGTCGCCTATGTCGAATTACTCGCCCGTGCCGCCCGGGCTGAGGGGGTTGATCCGACAGCCGTGCTGGAAGGATATCAGTTACCGGCCTCGCGGCTGGCGTTACCCGGTAACCGCGTCAGTATTCCGCGCTTTATGCGTGCTGGTCATGCCTTGATTGAGGCGTCGGCAGCTCCCTGGCTGGGGCTGCGTATGGGGTCGTTAACAGGGCCTGCCAATCTGGGGCTGGCGGGTTTGATTGCTCACAGTGCATCAACCTTGCGTGAGGCCTGCGAAGCGCTGGTGCGTTATGAATTATTGTTCAGCTTTAATGCCCGTGGTCGTTCGGCATTTGTGGTTGAGCAGGGGCGAGGGCGGCTACAGTTTTATTCGATCAGCCCCTATAACGAGTTTAATCGTTTTGTTGTTGATTCGGTGCTGGTGGGCTGGATGAACGTGTTGAACCAGGCCTGTGGTGATCAGCTTGTGGCGTCGCTTTGTATTGAATTTGAGGCTCCGGATTATGCCGAGGCCTATGGCCGGTTTGTGCCATGTCCGGTGCAGTTCGGTGCGGGGTGTAATGCGCTGGTGCTCCGTGATGGCGCCCTTGAACGAGTGTTGAGCCATCCTTGTGCATCCCAGTTTCGTTATCTGTGTGATCTGGCTGAAGCCGAATTACTGCAAGTGCGGCATGGTTTGTCGATGGCAGAGCAGGTGGCTCGGGCGATTTCGCCATTACTCAAGGGCAAGACACCGGAGTTGGCGGATGTGGCGGCGCAAATGGGGAAACCCGGCTGGACGATCAAACGCTTGTTGGCGGCAGAAAATACCTGTTTTCAAGAGGTCTTGAATGAGGCAAGGCGGGAATTGGCAACGTGTTATCTGAGAGAAACGCCGTTGACCATGGGGGAAATTGCTTATTTAACGGGGTTTGGTTCAGCAACTGCCTTCCAGCGTGCTTTCAAACGTTGGACGAATGAAACACCACGCCAGTATCGGCAGTTGTAACCGGGACTTACATTTCTACGGCGTCATCGACGTCGTCATCGTACTCGTCGTAGCTGGTATCTAGCAGCTCATCTGTGTAATCCGACATATCTTTCTCCTTTTCCTTTATGATCAGCTCTTTTTAGCTGACTCGAACTATGCCTCTGCAATCAGAAGCGACTTATTGTTGTTTGTGGTACCAATTACCAAGCAGCTGGTGTGCCAAAATCCTTTCGACACTCTCTGCTTGTTGTATAAGATGCACTGAAACCGCGAAGGTTCCGTATTGCCATCTCTTCAAGCAGGGCTGACGTTAGCTTTTGTCTGTGACAAGTGCATGACTCGTTTCACAGAAAGGCAGTTTTATCAGACTGGTGTCATAAATAACCACATGGGCTTGTATCCCCGGGTTTTTGGCGTGTTGTTACCAGTATCAAGTGACCAGGACGACGATGGGCTCCTCAGGCACAGCTGCCAGCGATGTGGCTGGTTCGGCTATTACTGAAGGTGAACGGAAGCACTCTGATTGCCGGGTATGACTGACCACAAGCGACTGTAACCGTCGGTTGTCAGCATCAGGACCGGGTGACGCACAGGGTCACGGCGCTACTGCTCAGGCAGTAACCAGCGTCAAACAGACTAGATCAATAACTAAAAAACGAGGCGTAGGCAATGCAGGCGGTAGCAGTATTCCAGCGGACATGGCCGGTGCTATTGTGCCCGAGAAATCATTCTGTCTTTTGAGGGAAGCAACGGTAAACCGTTTCAGAGAAATCGTATTTGCGGGATGAATCGTTTATTGCAGGTAAAATAGTAAAGCTGACGAACCAGAGAGACATTCAGATCGTATGATCCATGGTCTTTCCATTTCCTTTTACATCGGAAAAGATGGCGGACTGGACGGGACTCGAACCCGCGACCCCCGGCGTGACAGGCCGGTATTCTAACCAACTGAACTACCAGTCC
>NZ_JAUYVX010000026.1:0-8813 GCF_030688925.1 Oceanobacter sp. 3_MG-2023 | reverse complement strand
GGCCTGCAAGTCGGCTTCGTGATTCGAAACCATCCGGTAGCCCAGAGTGAGCACCGGATTAAATAGATGTCCCCTAATGATAATTGGAACCCAGGAGAATAATATGAGTGGAAACCAGACGCGTCTGATGGCGATCAGTGACATTGTGAATCGTCAGCCTGCTGCTGTGGAAAAGCCTGAGCCGTTGAGCCGTATCTGGGCAACCGACGTCTTTAATATGGCGACGATGGAAGAAGTCCTGTCCAAAAATGCCTTCAAGGCGATGAAAAAAACCGTGCAGACCGGTGCGGCACTCGATCCTGCCACCGCTGATGTTGTCGCGGCTGCGATGAAAGACTGGGCCATTGGTAAAGGGGTGAAGTTTTTCTCCCATATTTTCTACCCAATGACCAATGCCACGGCTGAGAAGCACGATGGCTTTATTGTTACCAATTCTGATGGCGGGGCGATCACCGAGTTTACCGGTAGCCTGCTGATCAAGGGTGAGCCGGATGGCTCCTCATTCCCTAACGGCAGCTTGCGGATGACCAATGCGGCCCGTGGTTATACCGCCTGGGATCCGACCAGCCCTGCTTACATCATGCACACGGACAACGGCGCGACGCTGATGATCCCGAGTGTCTTTATGTCGTGGACCGGTGAAGCGCTGGATAAAAAAATTCCGCTGTTACGCTCCAACGCTGCCATGAACAAGGCCGGACAAAAAGTTCTGGCGCTGATGGGCGAAGCCGAAATCGCGACGCTGAACTCCAGCTGTGGTGCGGAGCAAGAATACTTCCTGGTGGACTCTGCACTGGCGGCGGCTCGTCCGGATTTGCTGTTGGCGGGTCGTACCCTGTTTGGTGCGCCATCGGCCAAGGGTCAGGAGTTTGATGACCATTATTTTGGTGCCATTCCTGAGCGTGTTCAGGTGTTTATGCAGGATTTTGAGGACAAGCTGTATCGCCTTGGTATTCCGGCCAAAACGCACCATAACGAAGTGGCTCCTGGCCAGTTCGAGATTGCACCGTATTTTGAAGCGGCTAACGTCGCATCCGATCACCAGCAACTGCTGATGACGTTGATGAAACTGACTGCCAAGCAACATGGCTTTATGTGTTTGCTGCATGAAAAACCGTTTGCCGGGGTGAATGGTTCTGGTAAGCACGTTAACTGGTCGGTGGGTAACGCCACGCAGGGCAACCTGCTGGACCCGGGTGATACGCCGGACAAAAACCTCAACTTCCTGCTGTTCTGTGGTGCGGTGATTCGTGGTGTTCACGTTTATGGCCCGTTGCTGCGTGCTGCGATTGCGTCGGCAGCCAACGACCATCGTCTGGGTGCGAACGAAGCGCCTCCGGCAATCTTGTCGGTTTATCTGGGTGATCAGTTGGAAAAACTGTTCATGGATATCAAGGACGGCGCGATCAATGAAACCGCCGATGGCGGTTTGATGGATTTGGGTCTGGATCAAATCCTCAAGTTTGAGCGTGATCCCGGTGACCGTAACCGTACCTCACCGTTTGCCTTTACCGGTAACCGTTTTGAATTCCGTGCGGTGGGTTCTTCACAGTCGGTCTCCGGACCTCTGGTGGCGATGAACACCATGCTGGCGGATTCCTTGGGCTGGATTGCGACCAAACTGGAAACGGCACTGGAAACCACCAGTGACAAGACCGAAGCCGTTATTATCGTGCTGAAAGAGCTGATGGAGCTGCACAGCAATGTCATCTTCGGTGGTGATGGTTATTCCAGCGAATGGCATACCATGGCGGTTGAAGAGCGTGGTCTGAAAAACATCCCGACCACGGCTGACGCCTTGCCTGCCTTCCTGGATCAGACGGTGATCGATCTGTTTGATTCAACCGGTGTGCTGACCCCTGTCGAGCTGGAAAGCCGCTATGAGGTGTATGCCGAGCAGTACGTGCTGTCGATTGAGGTGGAAGCCAAACTGGTGGTCAATATGGCGACTACCATTATTTATCCAGCCGCAGTCAGCTACCTGTCGAGCCTGACGGATGCGATTGCCGGGGCAGCTGAGCTGTCGATTGCACTGGACGCTTCTTTGGCGACGACTGTCGGCGAAAACCTTAATGGCATGATGGCTGCCGTGGCCAAGCTGGAAACCGCCATGGCAACTCATGACTTCGACTCTACCGAAGCGCACATGAAGTTCTGTGCTGATACGATTTGTAGCCTGATGCTGGAAGTCCGTGGCTTTGCGGATACGTTGGAAACTCTGGTTGCCGACGACATTTGGCCATTACCGAAATACAGCGAAATGCTGTTTATGCGTTAATCGCAGTCAGTTGCTTTAAACGGCGGTATCCAGATGTAGCGCCGGAAACATAAAGCAAACCCAGGCCTCTGGTGATCACTCACCAGGGGCTTTTTTGTGGCCGGTGGTTGTGTATTGGCCGCCGGGGAGATCGACTGTGGGCTATCGCGTGCCTGCGGCTTTGTTGAGCAATTGGATCAGTGTTTGTGCTTCTTCCTGGCTGAGCCGGTCCAGATACTGTTTGTTGCAGGCAATGGCCTGTTGCAGTACCGAGTGGCGGAGTTCCTTGCCTTGTTGGGTGAGGTAAATTTGCAAGGCCCGGCGACTGGTCGGGTGCGGGCGACGTTCAACCAATGCCATTTTTTCCAGGGTATCGAGGGTGCGGGTGGTGGTGTAGTGCGCGGTCATGCAACGTTCGGCCAGTTCGGTCTGGGTCAGTCCTTCTTCTTCCCACAGGGCAAACAGAGTGGGCCATACACCAATATTGAGTCCCATGGTTTTTAACCGTTGATCCAGATCCTCGGCCAGTTGTTTGCCCAAAACGGCGATTAGCCAGCCCAGGCTGTTGTGTCTGGGCAGGATCAGGTCTTCTGCATAACTTGTCATATAAACACTCTCATCGAAATGGCCAGGTAGCCAACGGACATACTGATACTGATGAATAGTAACCCGGCGGCAAGGCGCTTGCTCTGCAAACGCGGTGGTTGTCCACGGATATCGCGGATGCCGGTGATCATTGCCTGAGTCAGGCGTTCACCTTTGTATTCATGCCAGCACACAGCCAGCACATGCAAACTCACGGCAATGGTGATCAGTATCGCCAATTGTGTGTGGATGAATATCGCCCAGCGAGCGGCGGTTCTGCTGGCGTCGGCGTTGAATAGCTCTGAGCCGACCAGCCCAGAAATTATCTGGCCAGCCAGTAACAGCAGTAAGGCCAGCACCATGATGGCACCCATAGGGTTGTGCCCCGGTATGCTGCTGGCTCGTCCTTGCAGGTAGCCAGGCAAGCGTTGAATGGTGCTGATTAACTGGCCGAAACGTGTGTTGCTGCTACCCCATAAACCCCATTGGACTCGCCAGAGCCACAAGATCAATAAGGCGTAGCCCGCCAGTTGGTGCAGCCCGGCTGAGCCTCTGCCAGTCCAGCCGGTGATCAGCAAGGTGATGACCAGACCCGCCTGTAACCAATGATAGAGACGCACGGGCAAATCCCAGATTCGCATAAAGGATGACCTCCCTGGTAGTTCCTGTTCTAACAGTTGCTATTGCAATAGTTGCATTTGCAAAATAACATAAGTCACGTCATAGGCAAACCACGAGGACTCACTTATGAAACACCTGATCGTATTGTTATTGCTGGCTGCATCTGCTGCTACTTATGCCGAGCACCCTGCGGTGGAGCAGCGCCAGCAACTGTTTGAAGAGATTGAAGAGCAGACGGACTATCTGGAGCAATCGGTGGATGACGAACACTGGTCTGAAGTCGAAACCACGGCGCTGAAGCTGGATCAACAGATACAGCGGTTACTGACGCTGTTCCCGCCAGAGTCCTCGGGAGAGGGTAGAAGCCGGAAAGCGGTGTGGCGGCATTGGGATGCATTCGAGCGGGATATGATGAGCTGGCAAATGGCGTATCGAGACATCGCTGCTGCGGCAGTGGCAGAGGTATCCAATGAGGATGCGTTGGACCAGATATCATCGGCCTGTCGTTCCTGCCATCGCAAATATCGTTCTTTATGGTGAGGTGATTATGAAACTTCAACAAGCACATATCTGGTTTGCCAGACTGGCCATGGCTCTGATCGTTACTTTTTGGGGCAGCACGATTGTGGTCGAACTGATCGGCGATCCGGATCTTATTTATCAGGTTAAAAATGCCATTTTTTACGCGATCTGGTTACTGGTACTGGCGATGGCTGTGACTGGTATCAGTGGGGCCAAACTGGCTGGAACCCGCAGCAGTGGACTGATTGGCCGCAAGAAAAAGCGCATGCGGTTTGTGGCACTGAATGGTGTTTTTATCCTGATCCCAGCAGCGATTTACTTGCGCTCACTGGCTGCGGCAGGGGATTTTGGCAGCACTTTCTATACCGTACAGGCGCTGGAGCTGTTGGCCGGAGCGGTGAACCTGACCTTGATGGGGTTCAATATCCGCGATGGTTTAAGGCTCTCGACAGCCACCCAAAAGCCGATGGCGGCCGAGGGTTCAGGCTGACTTGGGCTGTGCCGGAGCAGGGTTTTCCGGAGTATTGAAAGTGACCATACCGTTGCTGACGGCTTTTTTCGTAGTAGAAAATAATTGTTTGTGTGTTAAACAGTTGTGGTTCTTCTGTTGTTGAGTGTGTAGAGTATCCGGCAGGTTACAGCGAAGCCGAACCTGGCTTCGCTGTAACCGCGCTACCGGTGCATATAACAACAATATCACCCGAGATTGGATAACAGGGGACACCATGATGAACATCGACGACATTATTGCTATCGACTTCCATACCCATGCAGAAGAGCCCTGCAGCTGTGACCGGGATGATGGCTACTATCAGTTTCAGGAAGACTTCGCCAAGTACTTCAAGAATCCGGCTGGCCACAATATGATGCCAACGGTGCAGGATACGGCTGATTATTACCGTGATAAAAAAATCGCAGCGGTGATTTTTCCGGTGGATGCTGAGCGTGAGACTGGCTTCAAGCGTTACGACAATGAAGAAGTCGCGGCGATTTGTGCGGAAAACAGCGATATCCTGATTCCCTTTGCATCAATCGACCCGGCCAAGGGCCGTATGGGAGCACGGGAGGCTCGCCGACTGGTGCGTGAGTTTGGTGTGAAGGGGTTTAAATTTCATCCCACGATGCAGGGTTTTTATCCTAACGACCGTTCGGCCTATGTGCTGTATGAAGCCATTGCGGAAGAAGGTGCCGTGGCACTGTTTCACACCGGTCAGACCGGGGTCGGAGCCGGTGCTCGTGGTGGTATGAATATGCGGCTGAAGTACTCCAACCCGATGTTGCTGGATGATGTGGCGGCGGATTTTCCGGATATGCCCATTGTGGCAGCGCATCCGGCATTCCCCTGGCTGGACGAGCAGTTATCTGTCGCGACTCATAAGCCGAATGTGTACATTGATATGTCGGGTTGGTCGCCGAAGTATTTTCAGCCCATCTTTGTTCAATACGCCAACAGTATCCTGAAGCACAAGATGCTGTTTGGCTCTGATTGGCCGGTCATTACGCCTGATCGCTGGATTCGGGATTTTGAGAAGCTTGATATCAAGGAAGAAGTGCGGCCGCTGATCATGAAAGAAAATGCCGCCAGGCTGCTGGGTTATATGAAGTAGCGAGCCGGGATGGCCCCTCGCATGTCATACAGGCTCTGTATGCCACAGGAGGGATGTTATCGGAGGGATGTTATGGCGAGTACGGTTATTGGCGCTCAGCCAGACGTGATCGCGATAAGCATCAGTACTCGATCCAGGTGGTTTTTAGTTCGCTGTAGTCATTCAGGGCGTGCAGGGATTTATCGCGGCCATTGCCGGATTCACCAAAGCCACCGAAGGGCACGGTAATATCGCCACCAAAGTAGTTGTTCACTCCCATGGTGCCGGTACGGACACCGTTGGCAACCGTGAGCGCGGTGCTGATGTTCTGACTCCAGACGGCACCGGCCAGACCATAGCGGGAGTCGTTGGCGATACGGATGGCGTCAGCGGCATCGCTAAAGGGGATAGCCGATACTACTGGGCCAAAGATTTCTTCCTGGGCAATGGTCATGCGGTTGTCGACATCGGCAAACAGGGTCGCTTGATGGAAGCAGCCACCCAGGCCGGTGTTGGTGGCGGACTCGCCTCCCAGTACCAGCCGTGCGCCTTCTTGCTGGCCAATCTGAATGTATTGCTGGATGGTGTTGATCTGGTTCTGGTCGATGACGGCACCCATGCGGGTGTCGGGGTCGAGAGGGTTGCCCGGAGTCCAGCTCTGGCTGTGTGCCATCATCCGTTCGATAAAGTCATCGTAGATCGATTGCTGGATCAGCAAGCGTGTCCCGGCGGTGCAGGTCTGGCCGCAGTTGTAAAATCCGGCGACGGCAGCCCATAACGCGGCTTTGTCGAGGTCGGCATCGGCAAAGACGATGTTGGCGCTTTTGCCACCCAATTCCAGAAAGGTGCGTTTCAGGTTGCTTTGGCCAGCGTACTGCATCAGCAGTTTGCCAACGGCGGTGCTGCCGGTGAATGTCTGGCCATCGATATCCGGATGCAAGGACAGGTGTTTGCCAAGGTTGATGCCATCGCCGGGCAATACATTGAGTACGCCGTCGGGCAAACCGGCTTCCGTCGCCAGTTGCGCCAGCTTCAGGGCTGTCAGCGGGGTTTTGGGGTCGGGTTTGAGAATCACCGAGTTGCCGGCAGCCAATGCCGGGGCCAGTTTCCAGGCGGTGGTCGAGAGCGGGAAATTCCACGGCACAATCGCCAGCACTACTCCCAGAGGTAAACGCTGTACCAGCGCCAGAGTGCCAGGCGCGGTAGGGGCGATTTCGCCGTATACCTTGTCGATGGCTTCTGCTGTCCAGCGGATGGTATTTACCGCGCCGGGTACATCGATGTTCAGGGTGTCGCTGATGGGTTTGCCGACATCGAGGGTTTCCAGCAGCGCGATTTCTTCCCGGTGCTGTTCAATCAAGTCTGCCCAACGCACCATGATGCGTTTGCGATCGCTGGGAGCCATGGCAGACCAGGCGCCACTGTTAAAGGCTTGGCGAGCGATGCGAACGGCGGCATCGGCATCTTCCGGGGCGTTATCCGGCAGCTCGGCCAGTATGGTACCGGTCGCCGGGTTGAAACAGGGCTGAGTCGCGCCGCTGAGCGCGGCCGCTGGTTTGCCATTGACCCAGGCGTACGCCGGGATTGTGATCTCGCTGGCTTTGGCGGTCCAGTCGGCACAGCAGGTCGGGCTTGTCAGGTTCTCGCTCATGGCACAGTCTCCGGATCATAAAAACAGACCCTATTGTGCGGGCTACAGCATGCCAGAGGTATATATCCTGATGGGTAGTTTTAGGTGTTCAGGTTGGCTGCTGTCTTTATTCTTTGGCAGGGCGCATCGTGGCAGCGTACATCTTGGCAGGGCGTCTTGGTAAGATGCATAGTCAGTAGGGCGCATCCGGTTTACCCTGTTGATGCAAGGATTGCACTGTCTGGATAAACAGAGTGCGTGCGCGGTTCGGCTGGCTGGTGCGTTTGCTGATCACGGCTGCGCCGAGGGAATAATGCCGGGTCTGTGGGCATATGGCGCGTAGTTGCCGGTCCTGTACGTAGGGGGCGGCAATATTTTCGGGTAGAAACGACGCATAGATACCGGACCGTATCAGGGCGACGCGGGTTTCGTAATGATAGGAAACCGCGGCAAGGTTCATGGCAGCGATTTGTTGATACACCTCTTCATGGGGTTGCAGTCCGGCATGAACCAGCGGAATGGCGTTGATCTGTGTGTTACTGATATGGCTGTCATCCTGATGAAACAGCGGGTGGCTGGCGCCGCAGTAGAGGTAGCAGCGGTCGCTGAACAGGTGGATATAATCCAGCCCTTCCAGTTGCCGGTGATAGGGAATAAAGGCCAGATCCAGTTCATCGTTGAGTACCTTGCGTTCCATCTCGATCATATGTGAGACGTCCACCGTTACTTCGACCGCGGGTGCCTGGTGGGCGTAGTGGTTGATGATGGCGGTGAACTGGCAGCGAGGGTCGTTGGCAAAAGAATCACTCAGTGCCACACGCAACTTGCCCGATGGCGTCGAACTGAGGTTGTTGATGGTGTTGCGGAAGCCTTCCAGCGCATCGAGTAGTTGTTGTGTTTGCTGGTAGATCACTTCGCCTTCTTTGGTCAGGGCGAATCCCCCTCGCCCCCGGCGACACAAGATCAGATTCAGTCGTGATTCCAGATTGGCAATGTGAATGCTGATGGTTGGGCGGCTGATATTCAGTAGGGTTTCGGCAGCACTGAAGCCGCCGCAGTCGGCAACGGCCTTGAATACCTTGAGTTGTCTGATTTCATAATCCCCCAGCTGGCCCAGGGCGTGTTTGATGGCCATTACAAAAGTGTGCCTCTGCGTCGGTATGGTCAGTACGGTACCTGGCAGCAGAATGTCAGGCGTATTTACATCATTATCATGGTGGGTTTGATGCATTGTGTCGTCAGGTCTTGTTACGGTGGCAAGCAAGCCTGCAACGCTGGTGTTACGGAATCTGGCAATGTGGATTATTCGCTATTCAGTAACGTCTACAGACTGATGAGAGTACAGTCCACCGCTGTTGATGTCACAGATTGGATACCTTGAATGCTTCTGTTCTGACGGCAAGGCATGATGCCAGCGGATATCAACATGGTTGTTAATACACCGTTATATCGTTTACTTGGCCTGTCAGTGTTGTGTGGCCGCATGATGTTACCGGTTGTGTTGTGGCCCCTGACAGGGTTTATGGATTAGGGGATATCTATTTAATCCGGTGCTCACTCTGGGCTACCGGATGGTTTCGAATCACGAAGCCGACTTGCAGGCCTGACGGGT
>NZ_JAUYVX010000025.1:0-12127 GCF_030688925.1 Oceanobacter sp. 3_MG-2023 | reverse complement strand
ATCGCCGATGGTAGTGTGGGGCTTCCCCATGTGAGAGTAGGTCATCGTCAAGCTCTTAAACGAAATACCCCGTCCTGTTATGCAGGGCGGGGTTTTTTTATGCCTGTGAGATACTGACGGTTGGGCACGAACGGGCAGCACGTTGTATTTGATAGCAACCTCGCTAAGCTGATGCCAGTGTCTAACGGGGAATATTATGTCGAAACGAATGCTGATTACCGGGGCGGGACGGCGATTGGGTAAAACGCTGGCGCTGCATTTTTTACAGCAGGGCTGGCAAGTCGTTGCCCACTACAATACCGTCAGCGAGTTGCCAGAGCATAGCGAATTGTCACTGTTACAAGCCAATCTGGCCAACACCTCAGAGACACTGGCTATGTGTCAGCAGTTACAACAGCAGCTACCATTTGATGCGGTGATTCATAATGCCTCCTGTTTTGTGCCGGATGCTGCGAGTGGTATTTCTCTGGCTGAGCAGGCGGCGCATCTGACAGACCATTTGAATGTCCATGTGATGGCTCCTGCCTTGATTACCCAGGCTCTGGAGCAGCGCTGGAATACCGGGGCGGCTATGGTGGTGCTGGCTGATATTTATGCCGATATTCCGAACCAGCGTTTCAGTGCTTATTGTGCCAGTAAAGCCGGGTTACAAAACTGGGCGCTTAGTATGGCGCAGCGACTGGCGGGACAGGTGCGGGTCAATGTCATTCAGCCGGGGCCGATCCGTTTTTTGCCTGATCACGATGCCGCATATCGTCAGCGGGTATTATCTCAATCCTTGATCCCCCATGAGCTGGGTTACGGGGCTATCGCCAAGGCGTGTGATTATTTACTGGATAATGAGGCGGTGACCGGCTCGGTGATGCGGGTTGATGGCGGTCGTTTTGTGGCCAATCGGTACGATCAGACTTTCACCAACGATTGAGACGGGTTATCTGCGGATAATAATGGTTGCCAGGTTTTTTGTACCAGTCGGTAATAACTGTCATCCAATGCTTGGCTGAGGCACTGAGGGGCGGCATCAGCTTCGGCCAGAATGTCCAGGTCGATGGTGCGATCCTTGAGTTTACGAGCTGGTGACTTGGCTTCTCGGCCTAACGTACGTTCGATATTCAGCAGAATGTCTTTGACCTGAATGGCAGTCAGGCTGGTGCGGATAACCGCCAGCTGGTTTTTGAACGTGTAGTGGAAAGTATCGCCAACGGGTGCGGTTTCCAGCGCTGGAGAGGTGGCCAGTAGTTCAAAGTGCTGGCTCAGCGCCTGACGTGCCAGTGGCAGATGTGTGTCCGGATCCAGGTTGCTACCCAGTCCGAGCAGATAAAACGCCATAAAAACTCCCGCCAATAAAAAGTTGGATAAGAATGGAAAACCTCTGCCGTTGCTGTCAAGTCATTCCGCGGACAATCATGTGTATAAAAAGTGACCTTGTTGGAATAATTGCTACTGTTCATCCTGATCGAGCTGAGGCTAAATAATAGCCTGCTGGAGAGGAGACGGAATACCTCAAGGAGGCTGATATGGATATGATCTGGCTGGTTGGATTGATTCTGGCGCTTGTTCTGAGTGCCTTCCCGTTAAAGGCATTTGGTGATCGCGCTCCCCCTTTGATGTTGGCCAAAACCTGGCAAGAGACACTCAGCCCGGCGGCGTATCTGGTCAGTGAAAAACTCGATGGCGTACGCGCTTACTGGGATGGTGAGCAGTTGCTCAGTCGCAGCGGCCTGATGATCCATGCTCCAGACTGGTTCCTGAGTGAATTACCATCACAGCCTCTGGATGGTGAATTGTGGGCGGGTCGGGGGGCGTTTGAACAGGTCAGTCAACTGGTACGATCTACCCGTGATCAGGGAGATGCCTGGCGAGCGATGCGTTTTATGGCGCTGGATTTACCCGCCAGTCCAGCCACGTTTGAAGAGCGCTATCGTCTGTTGCAGGCGCTGGTTGCCAGGCAGCAATCGCCTTATCTGGAAACGGTTGTGCAAGAGACGGTGAACGACCGGGCCGCATTGCAGGCCAGGCTCAAACAGGTGGTAGCGGCGGGTGGTGAAGGCTTGATGCTGAAACGCCGCCAGTCGCTTTATCAGGCGCACCGTAGCGATGATTTGCTCAAGTACAAACTCTGGCAGGATGCCGAAGGCCGGGTGGTGGGGTATGTCCCTGGTAACGGTAAATATCAGGGAATGACCGGTGCCCTGCGAGTGGTAATTGATGACGGCCGGGAAATTCGCCTGGGCTCTGGTCTGACCGATGCGTTACGTCAAAATCCCCCGGCGGTTGGCACATGGGTCACTTATGCTTTTAGTGGCTATACCGTCCATGGTTTGCCGAGATTCGCCCGTTTTGTCCGAGTCCGGCAAAAAGAGTAGGTCGAGTAATGGTCGTGCTAAACTCATGGCTTTGCGCAAAGCACAGTGAGCAACCGATGGTTCACATAGTACAACGGCAGTTGCCCGCCTCATGGCAATTCGAATCCGCAGAGCAGATTCCACCAGTGTTGCAGCGTGTATACGCAGCTCGTGGTGTTACTACTGCTGAGCAAACACAGTTGTCGTTGCAGCAATTATTGCCTTATCACTCGATGAAAGGTATCGCGGCAGCGGTGGACTTGCTGCTGCCGGTGATCCAGCAACAGCGGCGCTTGCTGATTGTGGGTGACTTTGATGTTGATGGCGCCACCAGTACGGCGCTGGCGATCCGGGCTTTGCGGATGATGGGTGCCAGCTGTATTGATTATCTGGTGCCTAATCGTTTCGATTTTGGTTATGGCCTGACCCCCGAGTTGGTAGAAGTGGCGGTGTCTCGGCGGCCTGACTTGATTATGACGGTTGATAACGGCATTGCGGCGATGGCGGGCGTCAGGGCGGCAACGCAATACGGTATTCCAGTACTGGTGACCGATCACCACTTGCCCGCTGACCAACTGCCGAATGCCGCCGCGATTGTGAATCCGAACCAGCCGGGCTGTGACTTTCCCAGCAAGGCGGCCTGTGGTTGTACCGTGGTTTTTTATCTGATGCTGGCACTCAAGGCCCGCTTGATCGAGAATGGCTATTTTGCTTCAAAAGCCATGGAGCCGCCAAACCTGGTACAGCTGATTGACCTGGTGGCACTGGCGACAGTGGCCGATGTAGTGCCACTGGATCTTAATAACCGGATTCTGGTGGAGCAGGGGTTGCGGCGTATTCGTGCCGGCCGCACCATCGCCGGGATTTCAGCCCTGCTACAGGTCGCGGGTAAAAATCGGGCGCGGGTGGTGTCGGCGGATTTTGGCTTTGCTGTTGGGCCACGGTTGAATGCTGCCGGCAGATTGGATGATATGGCATTGGGCATTGAATGCCTGCTGTGTGATGAACCGTCATTGGCGTTACAGATGGCCGCGCAGCTGGATGAACTGAATCGCGACCGGCGTCAGATAGAGGCGGCGATGACTGCCGATGCTGAACGTTTTCTGGCAGCACTGGATATGAAACCAGTCGGTAGCGCCCGGCCCGGACATGGCCAGACCTTGCCTGCCGGGGTGTGTTTGTTTCATCGTGACTGGCATCAGGGCGTGATCGGCATTCTGGCTTCTCGGGTCAAGGAAAAAATCCATCGTCCCGTGATTGCGTTTGCTCTGGCGGATACCGGGGAGCTAAAAGGATCAGCCCGTTCGATCGCCGGGCTGCATATGCGTGATGCGCTGGATTTGTTACACAAGCGTCATCCTCACCTGATGACCAAGTTTGGAGGACACGCGATGGCGGCGGGTTTGACCGTGGTCGCGGGTGGTTTTGACGCCTTTGTTCAGGCATTTGCAGAGATATGCCAGCAGTTGTTAAGTGCCGATGACTTGACAGAGCGCACCGATGTGGATGGTCAGCTGCAACCTTCCGAGTTGACACTGACTCTGGCGGAACAGCTGCGCTGGGCTGGCCCTTGGGGGCAAGGCTTTCCTGCGCCGGTTTTTACTGGTGTTTTTCATTTGCAGCAACAGCGTCTGGTGGGTGAAAAGCATTTGAAGATGCTGGTACAGCCAGAAGCCAGCGATGTACTGTTGGATGCCATTTGTTTTAATGTCGACCCCAAGCAATGGCCGTCTCCGGTTGATCGGGTCGAGCTGGTTTATCAGCTGGATGTTAATGAATTTCGTGGTCGGCAAAGTGTACAGTTGTTGGTAAGTCATATATCCACAGCGTGCTGAGCCGGGGTTATAAACAAGGAAGTATCACTGCCAGGAATGGCAAGGAGGGCCAGGATGGCTCCAGTGAACGAGCACATATCCTCTGAAAACAAATGCCTGGCGACGTGTGCGGCCAGCAAGGACAGCAATCAGAAAACCTGTTATCACGCATTGTTGGGGCTGATGTTGCTGCTGATTCTGACTTGGGGTGGTAATGTCGAGGCGGAGATTTATCAGTGGCGCGATGATAACGGGCGTGTGCATTTTTCCGATGCGCTGCCGGTCGATGATGCGGTGGAGGCCAATACCGTTGAACTGCAGCCAATATCGGAATATACCAGTCCGCCAGCGCACAGGCAGGGCTGGTCACCTTCTTCTTATGCGTCTGACAGCGGTGCTGTGTCCAAAACCGCACGGGCAAGCAGTGTGGCCGCAGAGCAGAAAAGCCGGGAGTTGCAGCAACAGCGTTGTGCCAAATACCGCGATTTATACCGCAAGGCCAGTAAAACCCTGAGCGATAATATTGATGATGCGCTCAAAAAGCGTGACAAGAAAAACAACTATCGTAACAAGATCAAGGAATACTGCGGCTAGGCTGATTGCCATGGGCGTTGTCTCCTGTGGTGTTTGTAAAAAAGCAGGGGCTGTCAGAGTAATCACAACTAAGAATAACTATTGCTCTCATGCCAACAATTCATTCCGTCTGCTGCCCTAGTCATTTCACCGGGACTACACCACAATGCCGCAATTCGGAACACATAGCCGTGCTGGCTCGTGTCGGGAAGGTAATCTGGCAGGTTGAAGAACCAGGCAGATTCGTAACCGCCGCAGATAGCATCGTTTCAGTTGATATAAGAGGACAGTATGGGAAGACATCAGGCAGGTTCGGGTTACCTCAAACTCCCACTTTTGGCCGCATTGGTTTTAACCCTCAGTGCCTGTCAGGAAGAGCAGCAGGCATCTGCGGCGGCACCACAAATGCCACCTACTGGCGTGGATGTTGTGCAATTGGCACCACAATCCTTTGAATTGACCGATACCTTGGCTGGGCGTGTTACGGCCTATCGGGTGGCTGAGATCCGCCCGCAGGTCAGCGGTATTATTCTCAAACGCTTTTTTAATGAAGGTGCCACGGTCAAGGCAGGTGACAAGCTCTACCAGATTGACCCTACACTTTACGAAGCTGAACTGGCCAGTGCCCGAGCACAGCTGGCGGTAGCAGAAGCCAATGCCTACAGTGCGCGACTAAAAGCAGAACGTTACAAGGAGTTGTCTCGTACATCTGCCATCAGTCGTCAGGATGTGGATGATTCCGAAGCGCTTTGGAAACAGTCTGAAGCACAAATCAAACTGGCGGAAGCCGCTGTTCGCAGTGCCGAAATCAATTTGGGCTACACCAAGATCACCGCACCGATTTCCGGTGTGATCTCACGTTCAAGCATTACCGAAGGCGCATTGGTTTCTGATGCTCAAGACAGTGCTTTGACCGTGATCCGCCAGATTTCACCGATTTATGTGGATGTGCAGAGTCCGGCGACCAAAGTGATGGGTATCAAGTCGGCTGATGTTTCACAGGACGTATCCTTGTCGTTGCAAGATGGGACGACGTTTGCCGAGACCGGCAAGATCCAGTTTACCGATGTCGGCGTGGATCAGGGAACCGGTACAGTGAATATCCGGACCCTGTTCGAGAATACCGACGGGTTGTTATTACCGGGTATGTTTGTGCGTGCCAATATCGCCTATGACCAGGTTGAGAATGCTCTTCTGGTGCCACAGCAAGCGGTATCCCGCAACCCCGACAGTACCACAACCGTTATGGTGGTGGGTGCCGATAACGTGGTTCAGCCACGAGCGGTTGTCGTGACCCGTGCGGTGGGGGATCAGTGGCTGATTCAGTCCGGCTTGCAGGCCGATGAGCAAGTCGTGGTCGCAGGGCTTCAGAAGATCAAAGCAGGTGCAACCGTTGCTCCTAATCTCATTAATGCCCCGGCAGAGCAGTAAGGAGTAGCGGATTATGGCCCAATTTTTTATCGACAGGCCTATTTTTGCCTGGGTAGTTGCCATCATGATTATGGTGGCGGGCGGCCTGGCCGTTATGAACCTGCCGATTCAGCAATATCCGACCATTGCGCCACCGGCGGTCAGCATTGAGGCAACCTATCCAGGTGCTTCCGCGCAGACGCTGGAAGACAGTGTGACCCAGGTAATTGAGCAGAATATGACTGGTCTGGATGGCTTGCTGTATATGTCATCCAACAGCAGCAGTTCTGGTCGGGCGACCATTACACTGACCTTTGCCGCAGGTATGGACCCGGATATTGCCCAGGTTCAGGTACAGAACAAATTGTCACAGGCCGAGCCTTTGTTGCCAGAAGAAGTGCAGCGTCAAGGTGTGGCCGTGAGCAAGGGACGCACCGGCTTCCTGATGGTGGTTGGCCTGGTCTCTGGTGATGGCAGCATGAGCAGGAACGACCTGGCTGACTACGGTATCGCACAGTTGAAAGATCCGCTGTCCCGGGTTCAGGGTGTGGGTAGCATCACGGTTTTTGGTGCCCAGTATTCCATGCGGATCTGGTTGCAGCCGGAAAAACTCACCGCTTATGGTCTGACGCCATTGGAAGTGCGTCAGGCTGTATCCGAACAGAACAGCCAGTTTCCCGCGGGTGAACTGGGTGGTTTGCCGGCGATTGAGAACCAGCAGATGAATGCTTCCATCATTGCCCAGACGCGCATGGAAAGCGTGGAAGAGTTTGAAAACATTCTGATCAAGGTGAATCGGGACGGTTCTCAGGTGCGGGTCAAAGACGTTGCCAGAGTGGAACTGGGGGCCGAAAGCTATGCGGTCGACAGTCGTTACAATGGCAAACCGGCCACCGGCCTGGGGATTCAGTTGGCCAGTGGTGCCAATGCACTGGATACGGCAGCGGCTGTACGTGAGCGTTTGGCAGAGCTGCAGCCGTTTTTCCCACCGGGGCTGGAAATTGTTTATCCCTTCGATACCACACCGTTCGTAAAAATATCCATTGAAGAAGTGGTACATACCCTGATAGAAGCCGTGGTACTGGTATTCCTGGTGATGTTCCTGTTCCTGGGTAAATTCCGGGCCACTCTGATTCCGACCATTGCGGTACCTGTGGTGATGCTGGGAACCTTTGGCATCATGGCGCTGGCTGGCTACAGCATTAACACACTCACCATGTTTGGTCTGGTGCTGGCCATTGGCTTGTTGGTGGATGACGCCATTGTGGTGGTGGAAAACGTTGAGCGGGTGATGGAAGAAGAAGGCTTGTCTCCCAAAGAAGCCACCAAACGCTCGATGCGCCAGATTACCAACGCTCTGATCGGTATTGCTCTGGTGCTGTCGGCGGTCTTTGTACCCATGGCCTTTATGTCCGGTTCAACCGGGGCTATTTATCGCCAGTTCTCGTTAACCATTGTTTCGGCGATGGGACTGTCGGTACTGGTGGCCTTGTCCCTGACTCCGGCATTGTGTTCGACCATGCTGCGTCCACACAAGGAAGGGCATGGCCAATCAGGCTTCTTTGGCTTGTTCAATCGCTTGTTCGGCAAGGCGACCGATAAATACGAAGGCGGTGTCTCGCGTACCTTGAGAGCGCCGATTCGTATGGTGCTGATTTATGGCTGTTTGCTGGTTGTTATGGCCGTGATCTATGTGCGTTTGCCGGTGTCATTCTTGCCCGATGAAGATCAGGGTGTCCTGCTGAACCTGGTGATGTTGCCAGCCGGTGCGACAATGGAACGTAACCACGAAGTCATGGACAAGCTCAACGAGCACTATATGAACGAACCGGCGGTAGATTCTGTTTTTACCGTCTCCGGCTTCAGCTTTACCGGTCGTGGCCAGAACCAGGGGCTGGCGTTTGTCAAACTGAAACCATGGGGAGAGCGGCTGTCGCCTGATCAATCGGTTGGTGCTGTGATTGGCCGGGCATGGGGGGCATTAAGTCAGGTAAAAGACGCGATTATTTATCCTCTGAATCTGCCGCCTATTATTGCACTGGGTACCGCAACCGGCTTTAACGCGATGTTGCAAGACCGGGCCAATATTGGTCATGACAAACTGGTACAGGCTCGCAACATGCTGCTGGGAATGGCCGCACAGGACCCTCGTCTGGTGCGGGTACGCCCGAATGGCATGGAAGATGTGCCTGTTTTCCACGTCGACATTGATTATGAAAAAGTCAAAACCCTGGGGCTCAGTGTCAGTGATGTAAATAGCACGCTCAGTACGGCCTGGGGTTCGGCTTACATCAATGATTTCATGGACCGTGGCCGGGTGAAAAAGGTCTACATCCAGGCGGATGCTCCAGCCCGAATGCTGCCGGAAGATATTGGCAAGTGGTACGTCCGTAATAACACTGGTGAAATGGTACCCTTCAGTTCCTTTGCCACGTCCTACTGGGGCTACAACTCGCCACGACTGGAACGTTACAACGGTGTTCCTGCGGTTAATATTCAAGGGGAGGCTGCACCGGGTATGAGTACCGGGGATGCAATGGTAGCGATCGAGGAGATTGTGGCCAAATTACCACCTGGTGTTGGTATTGAATGGACGGGGATGTCGTATCAAGAGCGGATGGCTGGTTCCCAGGCGCCGATGCTCTATGCGCTGTCGCTGTTGGTTGTCTTCTTGTGTCTGGCAGCATTGTACGAAAGCTGGACGGTGCCGTTTGCGGTTATCCTGATTGTTCCATTAGGGATTCTGGGTGCCTTGCTGGCGACGTACGGCCGAGACTTGGCCAACGACGTGTATTTCCAGGTGGGCCTGTTAACAACCATTGGTTTGTCAGCCAAGAATGCCATCCTGATTGTAGAGTTTGCCAAAGCACTGCATGAAGAAGGCAAACCTCTGGTTGCGGCGGCAACGGAAGCGGCACGCTTGCGTTTACGGCCAATCATCATGACCTCCATGGCCTTTATTCTGGGGGTGTTACCTCTGGCACTCAGTACCGGAGCGGGCGCAGCGAGCCGTCAGGCAATCGGTACCGGCGTGATTGGTGGCATGCTCAGTGCGACCTTCCTGGCTATTTTCTTTGTACCGCTGTTTTATGTGCTGGTGATGAAGATGGCGCAATGGATGGGTGGTAACAAGAAAACGACTTGATTCTTGGGTCTGAAATATCGTCGGTGAATGACAAGTGCAGCTGCTTGTCATTCCCGTATGATTTGCCTGATTAACAGGCATCTGGAGCCGGGCGGTGGATTTATCCTCCGCCCGGTTTTATATTGGCGCAACACTACGCGCTTCTTCTTTTTCTCTGCACCCGCCGCAAGGAACTGCTTATGTTGAGTATGTTGGCCAACCTGCTGAAAGCTCTGAACTCTGAAACCTCGCCCTGGCAAATCTCCCTGGCCGTCTGCTTGTCGCTGGTGGTGGCACTGACGCCATTCTGGGGACTACACAACTTGCTGGTCTTGCTGTTGGTCTTGCTGATCCGTACCAATATTGCAGGTTTCCTGTTTGGTCTGGCGTTGTTTTCACTTGCGGCCATGCTGGTTGATCCGTTATCCGTGCGTCTGGGTGAAAGCCTGTTGGCGAATCCGGCGCTGATCGACTTTTGGACTGCGCTGTATCAGAGTGATTTCTGGCGGCTGATGGGCTTTAACCACACCTTGACGCTGGGTGGTTTTGTTATTGCGGTGGTCAGTATGGCTCCGTTGTTTGTGGTGATGCAGGTATTGATCAAGCAATACCGTAGCCGGGTGATGACCTGGGTGAGCAAGCTCAAAATCGTACAGGCGCTGAAAGCGTCGAAGTTTTATTCCATCTACCAGGCAGTGGCGGAGTAACCGATATGTTGAAATGGATTCGCTGGTCTGGCTTGCTGGGTTTCGCTGCCGTTGTTGCGTTATTGGCAGCGTTCTTTTTATTAGCGGCTGGGCCATTGGTCAAAATGGCCATCGAAGGAGTCGGCAGCAGTGCCGCCGGAGCCAAGGTAAACGTCGATGATGTGTCACTGAGCCTGTCGCCGCTTGGTTTCGAATTACGTCATCTGACGGTCGCCAATGCCGACAAGCCGATGGAAAACCTGCTGGAATTCGAGTCAGCCGTGGCTACCGTAGACCTTGGCCCCTTATTGATGGGAAAAGGCATTATTGATGAACTGAGCGTTAACACACTGCGTTTTAATACCGCCCGGACTACCTCCGGCGCACTGGAGAAATCCGCTTCGTCTGCCAGTGGTGGCGACGGTGCGAAGCAAGAACCCGGTATGGCAGAAGAGCTGATCAGTCAGTTGCCATCGGCAGAAGAAATTCTGGCCAGGGAGTCCTTGCAGACAGAAGCCGCAGGCAAGGCGTTTACCGAAACCTTTGACCGTCGCCAGCAGCAGCTGGACAGCGCGTTGAATAATGTGCCGGACGAAGCCGCACTGAAACAATATCAGGCAGAAATAACCGCCCTGACAACAGAAAAGATCACCTCGCTGGAGGATTTTAACCAACGCAAGCAACGGCTTGAGGTTTTGCGGGAGCAGTTCAAGGCTGATAAAAAAGCCCTGAATACGGCCAAGGACCTGATTGGTGAAACACGAGTCGAAGTCACCCAGCGTTTGCAGGATCTGAAAGCGGCACCCGGTGAAGACCTCGCCAGTATTCGCGACAAATACCAGCTCAATGCCCAGGGGGCAGCCAATCTCAGTGGTTTGTTATTTGGCAGCCAAACGGGGGAATGGGCAACCCAGGCACTGTATTGGTATGAAAAAATCAAACCCTACCTGGCATCTGATAACTCGGATGAAGAGCCGGAGTATCAGCGTCCTGACGGTCGTTATATCCATTTCCCGACCAGTAACCCCTGGCCTGAATTCCTGATTCGCCATACTGCGATCAGTGCTGAAACCGATGCCGGTGATCTGGCTATCAGTGGTACCGACCTGACGCATCAGCAAGCGGTACTGGGTCGTCCTGCTCGTATCGATATCGATGGTGCTGGCCTTGACAAGGTTGAGGCGCTGCAACTGAATATTGTGATTGATCACCGCCAGGCTGTCGGGCGCGACACCCTGACATTGGCCGTTACCGACTGGCAGCTGGACAGCGTTAATCTTGGGCTGGGTGATGCGCAACTGGAATCCGCCATGGGACAGTTGCAAGGTATGGCGCAGATCACCAGTGGTGAAGGACGGGATCAGTTGTCTTCCCGTCTGGAAGGACAATTCGGACAGGCGACGTTCAACAGCAGCGGCCAGACCCTGTTTGCCAAAGAACTGGCCCTGGCACTGGCCAGTGTTGAGCAATTCACCATCGACGCCCGTGCCAATGGTGATCTGATCAGTCCATCGCTGGAATTTGGCTCGGATATCGATCAACAGCTGAGTGCCGCCTTTAATCAGCGTTTGCGCGAGCAACAAGACAAGCTGGAAGCCACGCTGCAAAGCAAACTGGACGACAAAATCAGTGAATACGCCGGTCCTTATGCTGATGACTTGCAGGCGCTGAATAATGCCGATGGCAAGGTAACGGACAAGCTGGCGCAACTGGAAGATATGGCCCGTGCCGAACTGGACGACTATGTCGCCCAGCAAAAGCAGGAAGCCAAAGACGAGGCCAGCGCCAAGGCTGATGAAGAAGCCTCCAAGCTGAAAGAGCAAGCCAAAGACAAACTGAAGAGTTTGTTTTAGGGAGAATGACGGTGCCTGCTGCCATTCCGGAGCCATTATCTGCGGTGGCCGTCAGCCAGTCTGTGGACTGGCTTGATGCTGCGGCTATCCACTCTCATGATTGGGTGGATCTGTTGGTCTTGCCATCGCTCAGCTTGC
This sequence comes from Oceanobacter sp. 3_MG-2023, assembly GCF_030688925.1. Taxonomy (NCBI): domain Bacteria; kingdom Pseudomonadati; phylum Pseudomonadota; class Gammaproteobacteria; order Oceanospirillales; family Oceanospirillaceae; genus Oceanobacter; species Oceanobacter sp. 3_MG-2023. The sequence goes on along the minus strand of NZ_JAUYVX010000025.1, from coordinate 184 downwards.
TGGTAGTGGATCACCGTGGCTCTCTGGCGCAGTTGCCGGACACGATTCAGCAACTGATCGGCTTGCGTCAGGCGTTGCGGCTGCACCCCGATATCAGCCGCACATTTAACCTGTAGGGGACATCCATTTAATCCTGCACGGCTCTGCGCGAGTGTTGCCGTTGTTCAGGGCAAGGCGACGAATG
>NZ_JAUYVX010000024.1:0-12951 GCF_030688925.1 Oceanobacter sp. 3_MG-2023 | reverse complement strand
CAGGCCTGCAAGTCGGCTTCGTGATTCGAAACCATCCGGTAGCCCAGAGTGAGCACCGGATTAAATAGATGTCCCCTTAAGGACATAATCGCGAAAAAACATCTCATAGCTCATCCAGATAGTGATAAGCAAACCCGGCATCCGGTGTTGTTTCAGCGTTTGTTCCATCAAGGTCATTTGATAGTCAAACAACTCATCGGCATGAACCATCCAGTGTTGGTCCCTGAGTGGTTGATCACCCAATGCCGTGTTTTTTCCAGTAAAGAGGTACTGATAAAAAGCGGCAATTGTGTCTCTGGAATCCCATCGCGCCGTATGGATACCAAAATAAGGAGATAACATCGGATCGCCCAACATCCGCTGGTAAAAATCATTCGTGATCACGGCTAGCCGATCATGCGCATCAAGCCAGGCCCACAGTTCCGGTTGTGGCTCCAGCTCGTCCGACAGGCGTTCATCATTGTTGTTATTGGTTGATGCCCGCACCGGCTGACTTTCAAATGGATCAAAGCGCATTCGCTCCGAGGAAACACCCAGCCGTAATAACTCGTTCCGTGTTTGATATACCGCTTCTGAGCCACCACATAAAAACCAGTGCGCATCCCCATAACGAATGTTCAGTGAGGCCAGAGTCGCCAACAGATCACTGCGGCCTGTCAGACCCGTGTAGTCCAGTACGTTACTGGCTTGTATCTCATCCACCAATCCGGAATTTTCGGCTTCGCCATACAGGCTGCTTTTATCCCGGGCGATATGAAGCAAGTGTCCACTCACTGCATGACCCACACGGCCCTCACCACGGCTATATTGATGACGGTCCAGAATCTGTTGGCTGATAGCGGCCATCGGTGCCAAACCAATCCCGAAGGCAATCATCACCACGCGGTGCATGTTATCTTCCAGAGAACAATCGCCATCTGCCAGACTGAGCGGCACACTCATCCCGACCTTCAGTTCGTCTGCGAGCCAACGGCTGACATGCCCCTGGCAATGACGACGGATATGAAATTCCAACAACGGGCTGCGCTGTGGCGAAGCGGCCATGGAATATGGCCGTGCCTGACCATCCGGATGATAGAGCCAGACAAATTGTCCAGCCTGATAGGACATCTCTTCTGACGGCTGGATACGTAGCTGTACTATGCCATCGCCCAACCAGCGTTTGCCAACAACAAGGCCCGTCAATGCTGGCCGGGCCAGGGTAAACATATCCACCGGGCCAGGATCGAGCAGTTCTATTGAACCTTTGATTCGGGTTTTGCAAGACAAAAAGTGCCCGCTCTCCACCAGCTCGGCAGCCAGGTTGCCGGTTTTCAAGCTTTCCTGTTCAGCATCAAATCCGCTTGCCCGAACAAGGCAAGCATTACAGACTCCTGCCCGGCAAGCGTGTTCCAGTTCAACACCTTGGCGCAGCAAACCTGACAGAACGGTTTCATCCTGCTTTACGTAAAAAGTACGTCCCTGATAACGGACTTTTGGCATGGTGTACTCTTGTTTCCTGTCTGGCAGGCATCTGGTGAACAATCCCGGGAGAAATACAATACAGCACAAAAAAGGGTCACTTTCTAGCAGCGGACCAATGACAAATGGCTCTCACTCTCCAGCGTTATGGCATAACGGACAAATGGATGTACCAGCCATATAAGCATTGTGAGTATCACGATACAGGGAACCTATCTGCCAGCAGAGAACAAGTCAAAAGGTTCAGATATAAATCACCAACAATCAAGGTTCAGCAGCCACATGATCAGCGCCACAAAGCTCAAATACTCCCAGTGGAAAGGCGGTACCATTCACTAACAACTCAATATGGTGGCTGCCAGGGTAATGACGCCGAGTGCTGCGTTCTGCCAGGGACAACGACTTGCCCAAGGTTATCGCCTGACCAGGCATTAATGTCAGTTGCTTCAGTTTGAACACCTTGGCTGAGGTGCGGCCACTGGCTTTGACGTAATGCACTCGAAAATCGACCATCACAGACAAAGGCTTACCGGCACTGGACGGTAATAACAAGGTCGCGTGTAACTCCACCGCTTCCCCGATCGTGACAGCAGCAGGCTGGATGCCACCTTGCGTTACCTGGACGCGCTGTTCTGTGTCAAATCCCAGTACCGCCAAGGCATCCGCATCACAGCGCTTGACGGCTGAGCGTAGCGCATGCCGCACAATCCAGCGCCGCTCCCCGGACGCTCCCTGCATCCAGCGACGACAAACATCCACCAGTAATTCCGGGTGATCTTTGCCAATATCGTTGAGGTTATTCGCCACAGAGCGTCGGACGTACAGCTCCGGGTCATCCTTGAGTTGTTCCAGCAGTGCCAGCACCGGGGCTGGATCACGCTGAAAGGCTGGCAATCGACCAGCCCATGGCAAACGGGGCCGGGTACCTTCCGAAACCAGTCTTCTGACATGATGGTTCGGGTCATCACACCAACGCTGCAAATATGCCATCGTCTCCACCGGCCATTGCTGGATAAAGGCCCGAATGCTGAATTCGGCCGTAAACCGTTGCGTCAGCTGATACAGGGCAGCCATGGATATATCCAATTGCTGCAGCCCATACGATGCGACAAAACAGGTATGTGGCAGATAGTAAAATGCCGCCATGGAAAAACTGCGCTCATCGGCTAATGGCGCTCCGACAGAGCGCATCAGAATATCAAGTGCCACGTCATACTCTGCGGGTAAGTGCTGCTGCAAGACATCCGCAATATGTTGTCCCCGCGCCATCAATTCCAGTGCGTCATACCCCTCTGACACCTGTTTCATAAAGGCCGTTGTATCGAAGTCTGGCCAGACGCTATCAATCTGTTGCGCCAACACATCAGCAACTTCCAATCCGTAACGGTTTTTCAGTGGTTCAGCCATACAATGGGTTACTCCCGGTTGGTTGTATCCAGATCGCCCCGAAACAGCGATCACACAACCATGAGGTGGCAGAAGACATCCCGCCATTAATTAATAAAGACTGTATTGGTCACAGCAATAGTCACTTGATAACCTTGCGAATAATTGCATCTGTCACAATTATCCAGCAGCATAACAGCAGCATACTAACGAGAAGGAAGGATCGAAATTATGGCTATTCACCCGGATGCCGGAAAAGTCGCACCACGCGCCAGCCTGGTTAACGTACCTGCCCTGATGGCAGCTTACTACCGCCAGCAACCAGACATCGTGAATAACCCAGAGCAACAAGTTGCCTTTGGGACTTCCGGCCATCGCGGTTCTGCGTTTAATACCACGTTTAACGAAAATCATATCGCCGCCGTTTGTCAGGCCATTGCCGAATACCGGGCGGAAGCCGGTGTCAAAGGCCCACTCTATTTGGGTAAAGACACGCATGCCCTGTCGGAAGCGGCGTTTGGTACCGCCATGGAAGTACTGGTCGCCAATGATGTCCGTGTACGTATTCAGGATGGCGACGGCTACACGCCCACGCCGGTTATTTCACACGCAATCCTGACCCATAATCAGGATGCCGACCCCGATGATATGGCGGATGGCATTGTGATCACCCCTTCTCACAATCCACCGGAAGATGGCGGCATCAAATACAACCCTGCCATGGGTGGCCCGGCAGATACTGATATCACCAGCTGGATTGCCAACCGTGCCAACGAACTGCTGGCCAACGATCTGGATGAGGTTGAGTGGGTCCCCGCAGAAGACGCCAACGAAAGTAAGCTGGTCGAGGATTTCGACTATATCGGCCACTATGTCAACGATCTGGGCAATGTCGTGGATATGGCTGCGATTGCCAAAGCGGGTATCCGGATTGGTGTGGACCCAATGGGCGGTTCCGGACTGCATTTCTGGGAACCCATTGCGAGGAAATACAACCTCGACATTACCGTCGTCAACGAAGCCATTGACCCGACTTTCAGCTTTATGTCTCTGGATAAAGACGGTCGTATCCGTATGGATTGCTCCTCGCCATACGCCATGACCAACCTGTTGGCGATGAAAGACCAGTTTGATATCTCGGTCGGTAACGATCCGGATTACGACCGTCACGGTATTGTCTGTCCTTCGTCTGGCTTGATGAATCCGAATGCCTACCTGGCCGTTGCGATTGAATACCTGGCAACCCATCGTCCTGACTGGCCACAAACGGTGAAATTCGGCAAGACACTGGTGTCTTCTGCCATGATTGACCGGGTCGTGAATGGTCTGGAACGTGAACTGTGCGAAGTGCCGGTAGGCTTCAAATGGTATGTAGAAGGCATGTTCAAGGGTGAAATGGCCTTTGGCGGTGAAGAAAGTGCCGGGGCATCGTTCTTGCGCAAAGACGGCAGCGTCTGGACGACCGATAAAGACGGTATCATCATGGCTCTGCTGGCGGCTGAAATTCTGGCTGTAACAGGCAAAGACCCGCAACAGTTGTACGAAGAGCAGGTTGCTCGCTACGGCCGCCCTTACTACAAACGTATTGATGTACCCTGTGCCGCTGAACAAAAAGCCGTATTGTCTTCACTGAGTGCCGACGCTGTTCAGGGAGATACTCTGGCGGGAGATGCCATTACCCGTATTCTCACAACAGCCCCCGGTAATGGTGCACCGATTGGTGGCCTGAAAGTAGAAACCGCCAACGGCTGGTTTGCTGCACGTCCTTCCGGTACCGAGAATGTCTACAAGATCTATCTGGAAAGCTTCGTGTCCGAAGCACATATCGATCTGCTGGAAGCCGATGCCAAGGCACTGGTAAATTCCGTACTGGGCTAACATCATCGATTTGTCTGTTGCCGTTCAGGCTCAGACAGATAACGGCAGTTTGCCTCGCAAGCTGCCGTTACTTCTCTCCATTAACAACACTCCTGCTCCAACTGCCACAACAATGACAGCACTTCTTCGTCCTCACAGCTCTCCAGATAGCTGTACAAGCTGTTCATTTGGGCGCCGATAAAATACAGATTATCCTGATTCATCGCCGCTTGTTGTGCACGTTTTTGTTCGAAGTATGTTTTCCAGCGCATATCGCCATGGTCATTTGCCAAATGGTTTTCCAGCATGGAAACCAGCCGATTGGCATTACCATCACAATCGATACCACAGAAGCTGACATAACGATCCCGGGAGTCGCTACCAGGCGGATTGGCAGAATGCGGTAAGGTGGTGCAAGTATCTGGACTATTCATAGTGATCTCATTATCAAGTGAACCAGATCACAAGGTAATCGTTGGGCCTGAACGATTCTGTCAGCCAGCTGACAGTGTGGAAGCAGATGCATTAATGAACTTGCAGGCACGCCATGGCCAGTCTGGATCAGGATACACTCGCCAACTGCTGTAAACGCTGCGTATCCAGTAAAATCAGGTGCTGGCGATCCGGACGTGCCACCAGACCATCACGAATCATCCGGTTCAATAATGTCGACAAGGTCTGACGCGATGTGCCTAGCAGGCTGGCTAACAGTTCGGTTTGCCCGGTTAATTGAATGGTCTGGCACTGCTGGGTACTTTCTTCCAGTAACAGATAACGGGCCAAGCGGGATTCCACTGACCGGAATGCCAGGTCTTCAATCAGAGTCGTTGCCTGTTGCAGCATCTTCCCGATTTCCCGCATTGCGGTAATGGCAATTTCCGGTGCTTCCACAATCAACAAGGTGAGCTGCTCGATAGGCCAGCTGGTGATGCTGGTGGGTTCCAGAGATTCGACCCAGGCGCGGGTATGAGTCACGTAAATACTGCCCGGCTTGAGACAGCCCAGCGTCAGCTCCCGGTGCTCTGCTGAAAGGCAGATTCGGGCACTGCCGCTGTTTAACATAAAAATCCGGTTATGAGCCATCCCCGGACGGCAGATCATCTCTCCGGTGTCGTAGAGATTTTGCCGTCCGGCAGGTAATCGCTGCAGCCAGTCAGACTCCATACCAGAGCCTGGATGATTGGCATGTGTGTGAGGCCCATGGCCATCAAAGTTCGCTGTCACCGTCTTCCGGAGCCTTGTCTTCCATCAAACTGAATTCCATCGCCGGTTTGCCATCGGCACCTGTGCTCTGGTCGCTTACCATAGTGCCGCCGCTTTCTGCCAGCTTGATCCGCAAACGCAGGTTGTTGGGAGAGTCGGCATTTTTCAAGGCGTCATCCAGGGTAATTCGGCCTTCGCGGTATAATTTGAACATCGCCCCATCAAAGGTCTGCATGCCCAGGTTTTCGGATTTCTCCATAACTTCTTTAATGCTTGGAAAATCACCACGCATGATCATGTCTTCAATAGTCTTGGTACCCAGCATCACTTCGACAGCAGCACAACGCTTGCCATCGGCAGTCGGAATCAATCGCTGTGATACAAATGCCCGCAAGTTTTGCCCTAGCCCCATCAATAACTGTGGACGTCGCTCTTCCGGAAACATATTGATAATCCGCTCCAACGCCTGGTTGGCGTTGTTGGCATGCAGGGTCGAAATCGCCAAATGGCCGGTTTCTGCAAAAGCTAACGCATGTTCCATGGTTTCGCGGTCACGAATCTCACCAATCAAAATCACATCCGGGGCCTGGCGCAAGGTGTTTTTTAGCGCCGCATGGAAACTTTTGGTGTCGGTGCCGACTTCACGCTGATTCACAATACATTTTTTGTGCTTGTGAACAAACTCGACCGGGTCTTCAATCGTGATGATATGACCGCCAGCACTGGCATTACGGTGATCAATCAGTGCCGCCAAAGAAGTCGATTTACCCGAACCGGTACCGCCGACAAACAGGATAAGACCCCGTTTTGATAACACGACGTCCTTCAAAATGGGAGGCAATTTCAGTTTGTCGAGATTGGGAATCTCGGTATTGATATTTCGCGCCACAATCGAGACTTCGTGGCGTTGCTTGAAAATATTGATACGGAAACGTCCGGCACTGTTTGAAATCGCCAGATTCATTTCCATTTCTTCAGCAAATTCTTTCTGCTGCGCCTCTGTCATCAACGAGTTGGCAATAGCCTCCACTTCGCCCGGGCCAAGTGATTCCTTCGACAATGGCCGCAATTGCCCCTGAAACTTGGCGCAAGGTGGTGCCCCGGTACTGAGATACAAATCAGACCCGTCTTTATGGGACAAAATATTCAGCCAGGCTTCCATACTCATAGAACGTTTATCTCCTGCAATCGATACATATACAAACAACGGAGCTGCAAGTTTTTCCTTTAGGGGACATCTTATTTAACCCTGCACGGCTCTGCGCGAGTGTTGCCGTTGTTCAGGGCAAGGCGACGAATGCAGCGAAATGACGAGTCCTTTTCAAATTCGTCAACACCGCACTGGACGGCGGCAACCCGCGCCCTTCGGGGGCTGCCGGATGATCTCGACCCGGTGTCGCCGACGTTTGACTTGACCCGTCAGGCCTGCAAGTCGGCTTCGTGATTCGAAACCATCCGTTGGCCCAGAGTAAGCACCGGACTAAATAGATATCCCCTTTAGCTTACAGCGACTTGGCAATAGGCCATGACTGTATTATGAGAGCTGACCCAGGTGTCAGCCCAGCCATGCCGAATGTGATACAAATCACAATCAATCGATCATTACCGCACGATATGCCTCCACAAACAGTGGCGTGCAGCTATGCATCTGGCAATCACGACTATTAACGACAGCAATCCTGCAGGTATTATCACGGTGATTCATTGCATCATTTTTTATGGAGAACACCATGTACATCGCCATGAACCGCTTCCGCATCAAACCCGGCTGTGAGCAAGACTTTATCGATATCTGGAAAAATCGTGACACCTTCCTCGACACCGTCCCCGGCTTTGTCTCCTTCCATTTGCTGCAAGGCAAAACCAGCGAAGAACAGACATTGTTTGCTTCCCACTCCGTATGGGAGTCACGCCAGGCCTTTGAAGACTGGACCCAGTCTGAAGCCTTCCGCAAGGCACACGCCAACGCCGGTGGCGCTCGTAAGGATATCTATATGGGCCCGCCGCAGCTGGAGTGTTTTGAGGCGGTGCTGTAACAGTAGCCATGGTTATAACAGTGTTGGCTACTGTTGTAGCAGAAACAAAAAAGGCGCAAACAGCGCCTTTTTTATGGACAATCACGACAGAATCATAACGTCGAACAAACTGACAATTTTTATCATTTCAGCCATAGATAGATAGTACAGAGACGCCACCATCAGGACGGTTCGGCAACCTGGATATGGAAGCAATGATGGATATTTGGCCGACGTGAATAATCAAATGGCACAGACCATTTACTTACATTGCGGATCGTGAGCCCCGGTAACGCCTGATCTTCCATGGTGAACTTGCGCATATTCGTCGAAAAAACCAGCGTTCCCCCCGGTTTGAGGCAAGCGACTGCCTGCTGAATCAAGCCCACGTGATCACGCTGGATATCCAGCACCCCTTCCATGCGTTTGGAGTTGGAAAAGGTCGGTGGATCCATAAAGATCAGATCGTATTGTTGCGAGCAATCACCCAGCCATTGCAACACGTCTGCCTGAACAAAAGCATGTTGGCTACTATCCAGACCATTCAGGTCGAAGTTCTCTTTCCCCCAACCCAGGTAAGTCCGTGACATATCCACACTGGTGCAGGCTGCGCCCGCTTCTGCCGCATGAACGCTGGCGGTCGCGGTGTAACAGAACAGATTAAGAAACGACATTCCTGGCTGCGCAGCTGCGCGCTTGGCAATGTCCAAGCGAGTGGGACGGTGATCCAGAAACAGTCCGGTATCAAGATAATCTTTCAGATTTACCCATACCTTGACCCGACCTTCCAGCGTCGGAAAGCGGTGACGGATCACCCCGTTGGTGGAACGCTTTTCATACTGGCGTTTACCACTCTGGCGCTCACGACGTTTCAGTACAATCTGGTCCGCAGCAATGCCTGTAATTTCTGGCAAGACGGCCAGAACATCCAGCAAGCGCCGTTCGGCCTTGGCTTCTTCAATGGTTTTTGGCGGCACATATTCCTGTACATGCAGCCATGCCGCTCCTTCCTCTGGGCCTTTGGAAGCATCCAGATACCAGTCGATGGCAACAGCGTATTCCGGCAAATCCTGATCATACACCCGATAGGAAGAAATGGACTCACGTTTGGCCCATTTTTGTACCGGCTTGAGGTTTTTCTTCAAACGATTGGCGAATGCTTCCACCGGACCACGAATCATCGAGGTTTGTGGCCGTGATGAACGTTCATCTGCGGCACCGAATACCAGTAACTTGGTTTCGATCTGGCCATTCAGCAAGTTATATTGCTTATCTAACGGTCGTCTGATAACTCGTGACAGATCAGTATTGCCTGTAAATACCGCCAGCTTCCATTCCGGCATCTGCATGGTGGCATCATGAAACTGTTTATAGAGTGGCGACAGTTGTGGCAGCTCGCTCAAGCGTTCTCCGTACGGAGGGTTACAGATCACCATGCCGCCATCGGCAATCACTTCATGACTGACCCGCAACTGCTCAATCGAGCGACGTTCCAGGTGGATATGGCCTTCCAGACCAGAGCGCGATACGTTGGCAGCGGCTGCTTCCAACTGTCGGGCATCATTGTCAAAACCATAAAAGCGACTGCGCACAGCTTCCAAACCGGCTGTGCGACGTAAGCGGGCCTCATCAACCAGTGACAGCCACACTTTACGATCATGACCACGCCAGTGCTCAAATCCATGCTGCTGCCGATTCAGACCAGGCGCAATATCAGCAGCCATTAATCCTGCTTCAATCAGCAAGGTGCCTGAGCCACACATAGGATCAACCAAATGTTTACCTGCTGCTGCCAGCGCTGGCCAACCGGCCCGGATCAGCAAGGCTGACGCTAACGTCTCTTTTAATGGCGCCAGACCTGGTTGCAAGCGGTAGCCACGGCGGTGCATGCCCGAACCACTGAAGTTGTAATACAGGGCCAGCTTGCCTTTACGCAGCTGAGCTTCAATCCTCACATCACCATGCTTGTCGACATTGGGACGCGTGCCAGTATCCAGACGAAAGCGATCGACAATGGCATCCTTGATTTTCTGGGCACCAAACTGGGTGTTATTGATAAAGTCTGTGCGACCATGGAAGTCGATCCGGAAGGTCGAGGACGGTGAAAAAACCTGCGTCCAGTCAACCTGGCGCGTTTCTTCATATACTTGGTCGACATTGCTGACCTGACTTTCATGTACCGGTAATAATATACGGCTCGCCAATCGAGACCATAAACAGACCCGATAGGCCGTCTCCAGGTCTCCTTTCCAGTGCACCCCCAAGTGGGTTTCACGCTCTACTTCTCCACCCAACTCTTTGATTTCATTGGATAAGAGAGATTCAATACCTGTACTGCAAGTAGCCAGCCACTGGAAAACCGTGGATGAATCAGAATTTGTCATAGTCAAATTGGCCTATTCCTTCAAATAGCCTGTGGCTACAAGAGGTTGTCATTTTATAGAAATATATTCGTTAACAAACCCACCCTCAACGCGCTACAACTGTAGACGTCGCTGAGGGAGATCGTCTTGAACAGAACGACCAGCAGCGATATTTGTTTAATAAGCGAGGATGCATCGTATGAAAAAACAGAAACGCGATCTGCAAGAACGAGCTTTTTCCCGCGGCTATCGAGCCGGTGTTGAACGTCGTTCCAAAGATCTGGCGCCGCCAGAAGGACCGATGAGAGATGCTTGGTTATCCGGTTGGCGTTCAGGTCGATCAGACCACTGGGATGGTTATACAGGCGTTTCTGGTATTCATCGTATGGTCGTTTGACCACTTAACAACTCCGAACTTCAGGCCGTAGGCCGCCCATACCCCAAACCTCCTCACCCGGGAGGTAGGCCCCAAAAGCGGGGCCTCATATCTCTAGCTGATCGTTACCGAACGGGTAATCGACCGATTACTGGCTATTGGCTACCGCTTCAACGGCTTCGCAAATCAGCTCCGGGCCACGATAAATAAAGCCGCTGTAAATCTGTACCAGCTGGGCACCCGCCTTGATCTTGTCAATCGCGCCAGCCCCATCAGTAATACCACCCACACCAATAACCGGAATTCGGCCATCCAATGCTTTGGTCAGGTTTTCCAGCATTTCTGTGGCTTTTTCTTCCAATGGCGCGCCACTCAAGCCGCCTTGCTCATTTGCATGCAGGCAGCCTTCCACACCAGTACGATCCAGTGTGGTATTCGTCGCAATCACGCCATCCATACCGCAATCCACCAATGAATTGGCGACCAGTGCCACTTCGTCGGTATTCATATCCGGTGCAATTTTGACAAAAATCGGCTTGTAGCCAAAAGATTCTGACAGCACCTTTTGCCTCTCTTTCAGCGGTTGCAGCAGCTCTTTCAGGGCATCACCGTATTGCAGGGTTCGCAACCCCGGAGTGTTGGGAGAGGAGATATTTACCGTAATATAAGTCGCATACGGATACACTTTTTCCAGACAAATCAGATAATCATCGACCGCATTTTCTACTGGCGTATCAAAGTTCTTGCCGATATTAATGCCCAATACCCCCTGAAAACGGGCCGCCTTGACCCGATCAACCAGGTAATCAACCCCTTTATTGTTAAAGCCCATACGATTAATGATCGCCTGGCGCTCTGGTATACGGAACAGCCGAGGTTTCAGATTTCCCGGTTGTGGCCGAGGAGTGGTGGTGCCGATTTCAATAAAACCGAAACCAAGCTGCGCCATCGCATCGATATAATCGCCATTTTTATCCAGGCCTGCTGCCAAACCAACCGGATTAGGAAATTCGATCCCTGCAACCGTCACAGGGTCATTTTTCACCTCCGGTATCATCCATGACAACACTTTCAGCCTTTCTGCCGCACCCAGCAAATCCAGGCTGAGTTCATGGGCAGTTTCAGCGTTCAATCTGAATAACAATGGGCGGAAGGCACCGTACCAATCCATATCAAACCTCGTAGACAAAATCTCAACACGGTCAAAACCAGAGTCATCATCATGCCTTGCTGACTCTGAACCTGGCTGTACCGAAGGAGTTGGAAAATGGTAATAATTATACGTCACTCAGCCCAACAATGCGCTGTAACTTGAGCTTTCGTTCTGGACAAGCGAAAATGACGAAAGGGTTTCAGGCAAGGATGGTTGCCGATATTGACCAGCTATAAAGCCAATATGGCATACCTGAACAGTCACAATTGCCATTGAATAGGCGGCTGTCCCCGACTGACAAGATATTGGTTGATACGTGAAAATGGCTTCTGGCCAAAAAAACCACGATGGGCTGATAGCGGTGAAGGGTGCACAGACTTCAGAACCAGGTGCTTGTTCTGATCTATCATCGCACCTTTTTTCTGGGCATAACTGCCCCAAAGCACAAAGACCAAACCATCCCGCTGTTCATTCAATCGTTGAATAACAGTATCTGTAAAGCGCTCCCAGCCTTTTTTCTGGTGGGAGCCGGCTCTGGCTTGCTCAACCGTCAGTGTAGCATTCAGCAATAAGACTCCTTGATCTGCCCAAGGAGTCAGGTCGCCACTACCACTCATCCTGATACCAAGATCAGCTTCCATCTCTTTGAAAATATTTGCCAGAGAAGGAGGAATACGGGTACCGCTTTGCACGGAAAAACTCAGTCCATGAGCCTGCCCAGGGCCATGGTAAGGATCCTGGCCAATAATCACGACACGTACTTGTTCAAACGGTGTGTGATTAAATGCGTTAAAAATAAGAGGCCCCTGTGGAAAAATGACTTTACCAGCCGCTTTTTCCATCGCCAAAAACTCACGTAGCTGACGCATATAAGGTTGATTCAGCTCATCACCGAGTACTTGCTGCCACGATGAATCAAGAGCACCAGCTTTAGACATAAACAATCTCATTTCAGCAAGAATTATAGCGAAAGGTTAGCCTATCGTTATCGATAAACTCAACTCTCTTGGCTCCTGTTTGCAGCATATAATCGTCTAACCATCCATGTCCGTCCTTGCTTTCTCACAGGCATAAAAAAACCCCGCCCTGCATAACAGGACGGGGGATTTCGTTTAAGAGCTTGACGATGACCTACTC
>NZ_JAUYVX010000023.1:0-20006 GCF_030688925.1 Oceanobacter sp. 3_MG-2023 | reverse complement strand
GTTTTACCATGGTCAACGTGACCAATAGTACCTACGTTTACGTGGGGTTTGGAACGTTCAAACGTTGCCTTAGCCATAGAACACCTCGTTCAATATCTTTAACTGATTAAGCTTTTCTCATTACTGCTTCAGCAACACTTGCAGGCGCTTCCGCATATTTCTCAAATTCCATGGAATATGTTGCACGCCCCTGGGTTGCAGAACGCAGGTCAGTTGCATAACCAAACATTTCTGCCAGTGGCACAGATGCATTGACCATCTTGCCAGATGGTGAATCATCCATTCCTGAAATCAGACCTCGGCGACGGTTCAGGTCGCCTACCACATCCCCCATGTAATCTTCCGGGGTCACAACCTCTACTTTCATCATTGGCTCCAGCAGTACTGCATCGCCTTTTTCAGAAAGTTGCTTGGTTGCTTGTGAAGCGGCAATTTTAAACGCCATCTCATTAGAGTCAACGTCATGGAAAGAACCATCGTAAAGAGTTGCCTTGAGACCGAGTAACGGATAACCCGCCAGCACCCCGTTCTTCATTTGCTCCTCAATACCTTTTTGCACTGCCGGGATAAATTCACGGGGAATCGCTCCCCCGGCAATATCATTAACAAACTCAAGTTCATCCGAGTCTGCAACGCTCGCAGGCTCAAATCGAATCACTACGTGACCATATTGGCCACGACCACCAGACTGCTTGGCGTACTTATGATTGATTGCAACCGTAGCAGTAATGGCTTCCCGATAGGCAACCTGTGGCTTACCGACATTACATTCGACGTTAAACTCACGCCGCATGCGATCCACGATAATATCCAGATGCAGCTCGCCCATACCGGAAATAATGGTTTGCCCGGTTTCTTCATCCGTTTCGACACGGAAGGACGGGTCCTCCTGGGCCAACTTACCCAGAGCAACGCCCATTTTCTCCTGATCCGCCTTGGATCTCGGCTCAACCGCAACAGAAATCACGGGATCCGGAAACTCCATACGTTCAAGAGTAATGACATTATTCATATCACACAGGGTTTCACCGGTAGTGACATCTTTCAGACCGACCAGCGCCACAATATCGCCAGCACGGACTTCTTTCACTTCCTCACGGCTGTTGGCATGCATTTGCACCATGCGTCCAACACGCTCCCGGCGCGACTTGATGGGGTTATAGACACCATCACCAGAGTTCAGCACACCGGAATAGACACGTACAAACGTCAGCGTACCAACGAAGGGGTCGGTGGCAATCTTGAATGCCAGTGCCGCAAAGGGTTCATCGTCTGCCGAATGCCGTACACCAGCAGAACCTTCTGCATCATCCAGCACACCTTCGATAGCTTTCACTTCCGTCGGTGATGGCAGGAAATCGACCACCGCATCCAGGACGGCTTGTACGCCCTTGTTCTTGAAGGCGGAGCCACAAGTCACCAGGACCAACTCATTCGCCAGCGTCGCCGCCCGCAAACCAGCCTTGATATCGGTTTCAGACAAGTCGCCTTCTTCCAGATATTTATCCATCAATTCATCAGAAGCATCCGCTGCGGCTTCAAGCATGTGCTCGCGCCATTCAGCAGCCTTCTCTTCCAGCTCTGCCGGAATTTCTTCATAGGTAAACGTCATGCCCTGATCCGATTCATTCCACATAATGGCTTTCATCTTGATCAGGTCGACCACACCCTTGAAGTTTTCTTCGCTGCCTATGTTGATCTGGATAGGCACCGCATTGGCCCCGAGTCGGCTTTTCAGCTGCTCAACGACCATAAAATAATCAGCTCCGGTACGGTCCATCTTGTTGACGAATACCATACGGGGGACTTCGTACTTGTTGGCTTGACGCCAAACCGTTTCGGTCTGTGGCTGCACACCGGATGAGCCACAAAGGACGACAACAGCGCCGTCGAGTACACGTAATGAACGTTCTACCTCAATGGTAAAGTCCACGTGTCCCGGGGTATCAATGATGTTGATACGGTGCTGCTCATATTGCTGCGCCATACCTGACCAGAAACAGGTAGTTGCGGCAGAGGTAATGGTAATCCCCCGCTCTTGCTCCTGTTCCATCCAGTCCATCGTTGCTGCACCGTCGTGCACCTCACCAATCTTGTGAGACACGCCGGTATAGAAGAGAACACGCTCAGTTGTTGTCGTCTTCCCAGCATCCACATGTGCGCAAATACCAATATTACGATAACGGTTAATCGGGGTTGTGCGTGCCACTGTGTCGTCCTCGGATCAATTAAAAGCGATAGTGAGAGAAAGCCTTGTTGGCTTCTGCCATGCGATGCACGTCTTCACGCTTTTTAACCGCTGAGCCTTTACCTTCAGCAGCGTCCATCATTTCGTTTGCCAGACGCTGGGCCATGGATTTTTCACCACGGGAGCGTGCAGCGTCAACCAGCCAACGCATGGCCAGAGCACTACGACGGGCAGGACGAACTTCAACAGGAACCTGGTATGTCGCACCACCTACACGGCGGCTTTTGACTTCCACCATAGGCTGAATGGCTTCCAGAGCTTTTTCGAACAACTCCAGTGGATCGCCACCTTGCTTTGATGCCATGGAATCCAGCGCGCCATAAACGATCTTTTCGGCGACGGATTTTTTACCACTAACCATGACATGGTTCATGAATTTGGCCAGTGTAACGTTCCCAAACTTGGGATCTGGCAGGATTTCGCGCTTCGCAGCAACGCGTCTTCTTGGCATGATAAGCCCTCTTAGGTCTTCAGGACGGTCTGAGCATCAGATTGAGCCCAGCCTTACTCTTATCTAAAACATGCAAGCGTACCCGGGCGAGCCCGGCAAGGATCAACCTTTAGGACGCTTGGCACCGTATTTAGAACGTGCTTGTTTACGGTTCGCAACACCAGAGGTGTCGAGGCTACCGCGGACGGTGTGATAACGCACACCAGGCAAGTCTTTTACACGACCGCCACGAATCAGAACAACACTGTGTTCTTGCAGGTTGTGACCTTCACCACCAATGTAGGAAGTCACTTCAAAACCATTCGTCAGACGCACACGACATACTTTACGCAGTGCCGAGTTTGGTTTTTTCGGCGTGGTAGTGTACACACGGGTACATACGCCACGACGCTGAGGACATGCCTGCAGTGCAGGAACATCGCTCTTAACCATCTTGCGCTTACGAGGCTTACGAACCAACTGGTTGATTGTAGCCATTTAGCAAACTCCAAACGTTATAGAAAACATACCCCTTCAATTGAGGCACAATTAAAGGGGCCGAGAGGATAATCCCCAAGCCTTCAAAGGTCAAGTATTAGACAGTTTTAATATCCTTGCCGACATGGATATTCTTTCGATATTCTTTCCGGAAATCAGTCGTCTTCCGCCACTTTTGACAAGCCGGAACGCGGTTGCCCACGCCATAACAAGCACGCGAATTCCACCGGGTTCTGGCTTAATCTCCGATCGATGCGTGCTTTTTCAGATCGGCCAACCGGGCGATAGCCGTCAAATTTGCCGAAGCCACAAACAAAAAAAGAGGCCACAAGGCCTCTTTTTTGTCACCAGCGCCGTCGAGACGGCGCCAGACATAGCAACAATGACTTATTTGTCGCTGAACGCTTCGCTCAACTTGGCTTCCATGTCTTCGGCAGACACACTCAGCACTTCAGGCATTGAACGCTGACGTTCGTTATCACGAACAGTACGCTTGCGCTTGCGCTCGGCGTGGTACGCCAAACCTGTACCGGCAGGAATCAAGCGACCAACCACGACGTTCTCTTTCAAGCCGCGCAGTGAGTCCATCTTGCCAGTAACCGCCCCTTCTGTCAGAACCCGGGTTGTCTCCTGGAAGGAGGCTGCCGAGATAAAGGATTCGGTTGCCAGTGATGCCTTGGTGATACCAAGCAACACGCGCTCGCCCCGGGCAACAATTTTGTTCGCCGCCTCGGTACGCTCGTTTTCTTCCAGGAAGGTAGAGAACTCAACCTGATCACCCGGAATAAAGGTGGTATCCCCGGCGTCATGAATCAATACCTTGCGCAGCATCTGACGCACAATTACTTCAATGTGCTTGTCATCAATACCAACACCCTGCAGGCGATACACTTCCTGCACTTCGTTGGTAATGTACATCGCCAGATCGCCAACGCTCTTCAGTCGCAAAATGTCGTGCGGGTTCAACGGACCATCAGAAACGATCTCACCCTTCTCGACATATTCACCTTCGAAGATGTTCAGGTGACGCCATTTGTGGATCAGCTCTTCATACGGCTCGCCACCATCTTTCGGTGTGATTACCAGACGTTTTTTGCCTTTGGTCTCTTTACCGAAGCTAACGGTACCGGAGATTTCCGCCAGAATGGCCGGCTCTTTCGGTTTACGCGCTTCGAACAAATCAGCCACTCGTGGCAGACCACCGGTGATGTCCTTGTTACCCGATGATTCCTGAGGAATACGGGCAATAATGTCACCAACAGCAACAACGGTACCGTTTTCCTGGTTCACCAGTGCGTTTGGCGGCAGCATGTACTGGGCCGGCACATTGGTACCAGGTAGCAGAATATCGTTACCCGTTGTGGCATCAATCAGTTTCACCATTGGGCGGATATCTTTACCAGCCGCCGGACGGTCTTTGGGATCGATGACTTCGATGTTGGACAGGCCCGTCAATTCGTCGGTCTGACGATTGATGGTAATACCCTCATCCATACCCACAAATTCAATTCGACCCGTTACTTCTGTCACAATCGGGTGGGTGTGTGGGTCCCAGCTGGCCACTTTCTGGCCGGCTTCAACCTCTGCACCATCTTTCGAGCTGATAACAGCACCGTAAGGCAGTTTGTACAGCTCACGTTCACGGCCATTCACATCGGCAATGGCAATCGAACCGGAACGGGATACCGCAACCAGGTCACCATTCTCACGAGCAACCGTCTTGAGGTTGTGCAAGCGCAAGGTACCCTTGTTCTTGACCTGAACACTGTCTGCCGCCGATGACCGCGAGGCCGCACCACCAATGTGGAACGTCCGCATGGTCAACTGGGTACCAGGCTCACCAATCGACTGGGCAGCAATAACACCTACCGCTTCACCCACGTTCACCTGATGACCACGTCCAAGGTCACGACCGTAACACTTGGCGCAAATACCGGTACGGGACTCACAGGTAATGGCGGAGCGCACACGCACTTCATCAATACCTTCCGCTTCGATCATTTTGACCCATTTTTCATCCACCAGAGTACCGGCTGGAATCACCAGTTCACCTGGCTGATTGGGCTTGTAAACGTCTTCAGCAATAACACGACCCAGAATACGGTCACCCAGTGCCACGACCACGTCACCACCTTCAATCAGCGGTGTCATGATCAGGCCTTCCTTGGTGCCACAATCCTGTTCGGTAACCACCAGATCCTGTGCCACGTCAACCAGACGACGGGTCAGATAACCGGAGTTAGCGGTTTTCAATGCCGTATCAGCCAAACCTTTACGAGCACCGTGAGTCGAGGTGAAGTACTGCAGTACGTTCAGACCTTCACGGAAGTTCGCCACAATCGGCGTTTCGATGATGGAGCCATCCGGCTTCGCCATCAGACCACGCATACCCGCCAACTGACGAATCTGGGCCGGGCTACCACGAGCACCGGAGTCAGCCATCATATAAACCGAGTTGAAGGATTCCTGATCGACTTCATGACCGTCACGGTCAATTACCTTCTCTTTACCCAGGTTTTCCATCATCGCCTTCGCCACCAGTTCGTTGGCGCGGGACCAGATGTCGATTACCTTGTTGTATTTTTCGCCGTGCGTTACCAGACCGGAGGCAAACTGGCTTTCGATTTCTTTTACTTCCGCATCGGCGTTAGCAACAATTTCAGCCTTGGCAGCCGGAATTTCGAAATCGTTAACACCAATCGATGAACCGGAACGAGTCGCGTATTCAAAACCGGTGTACATCACCTGGTCGGCAAAGATAACGGTATCTTTCAAACCCACACGACGGTAAGCCGTGTTGATCAGGCGTGAAATCGCTTTCTTTTTCATTGGCTGGTTGACCAGCTCGTACGGCAAACCTTTGGGTACGATGCGGAACAGCAATGCCCGGCCAATCGTGGTATCAACCACCTTGGTATTGGTTTCGCTCAATCCGTCTTCATCAACCACGGTTTCAGTAATCCGTACCTTGACGCGCGCCTGCAGATGGGCAGCGCCGCTTTGGTAAGCACGGGTAACTTCGTCGAGATCGGCCAACACCATGCCTTCACCCTTGGCGTTGACACGCTCGCGGGTCATCCAGTACAGCCCCAATACCACGTCCTGGGACGGTACGATAATTGGCTCACCGTTGGCTGGAGAGAGGACGTTGTTGGTCGCCATCATCAATGCGCGGGCTTCAAGCTGGGCTTCAATGGTCAGCGGCACGTGAACGGCCATCTGGTCACCGTCGAAGTCAGCGTTATAAGCCGCACAGACCAATGGATGCAACTGGATCGCTTTACCTTCGATCAACTGGGGTTCAAACGCCTGGATACCCAAACGGTGCAGTGTGGGTGCCCGGTTCAGCATCACTGGGTGCTCACGGATCACATCTGCCAGAATATCCCAGACTTCAGGGGTTTCGCGCTCAACCATTTTCTTCGCAGCTTTAATGGTTGTCGCCAGACCACGGTGTTCCAGTTTGGAGAAGATAAATGGCTTGAATAATTCCAGGGCCATTTTTTTCGGCAAACCGCACTGATGCAAGCGCAGTTGCGGGCCGACAGTAATCACCGAACGACCAGAGTAATCGACACGTTTACCCAACAGGTTCTGACGGAAACGACCCTGTTTACCCTTGATCATATCGGCCAGGGATTTCAGCGGACGCTTGTTGGAACCGGTAATCGCACGACCTCGACGGCCGTTATCCAGCAACGCATCAACCGCTTCCTGCAACATACGTTTTTCGTTACGTACGATAATATCCGGAGCATTCAACTCCAGCAGGCGTTTGAGACGGTTGTTACGGTTAATAACCCGACGATACAGATCGTTCAGGTCGGAAGTCGCAAAACGACCGCCATCCAGCGGAACCAACGGACGCAGATCAGGTGGCAGTACCGGCAGTACTGACATGATCATCCACTTCGGATCGTTACCGGAGAAGTGGAATGCTTCCAGAATTTTCAGACGCTTGGACAGCTTCTTGATTTTGGTTTCAGAGTTGGTCGCCGGAATTTCTTCACGCAGACGCTGAACTTCTTCAGGCAGGTCAATATGACCCAACAGTGCCTGAATCGCTTCGGCACCCATCTTGGCTTCAAATTCATCGCCAAATTCTTCGATGGCTTCGTAGTACTGCTCATCGTTCAGCAATTGACCCAGATCCAGCGTGGTCATGCCTGGCTCGGTAACAACGAAGGATTCGTAATACAAAATCCGTTCGATATCACGCAGAGTCATATCCAGCATCAAACCGATACGGGAAGGCAGTGACTTCAGGAACCAGATGTGTGCAACGGGAGAAGCCAGCTCAATATGACCCATGCGTTCACGACGCACTTTGGCCTGAGTAACTTCCACACCACATTTTTCACAGATAACACCACGGTGTTTCAGACGCTTGTACTTACCGCACAGGCACTCAAAATCCTTGATCGGACCAAAGATGCGGGCACAGAACAAGCCATCACGCTCTGGCTTGAAGGTACGGTAGTTGATGGTTTCCGGCTTTTTGACTTCACCGAAGGACCAGGAGCGGATCATGTCTGGCGAGGCAAGGCCAATTCGAATGGCATCGAACTCGTCAGCATTGTTCTGGCTACGCAGAAAATTGACTAAGTCTTTCATATAAGAGTGTGCTCCACTTGGTGTGAGCGAGGGCTTTGCAGCACCAGTCTTTTCAGACCGACACTGCAGAGCGCGCTACTAAACCGATTATTCGTTTTCCAGTTCGATGTCGATACCCAGGGAACGGATTTCCTTAACCAGTACGTTAAAGGATTCCGGCATACCGGCTTCCATACGATGGTCGCCATCCACGATGTTCTTATACATCTTGGTACGGCCAGCCACATCGTCGGATTTGACGGTAAGCATTTCCTGCAGGGTATAAGCAGCACCGTATGCTTCCAGTGCCCACACTTCCATCTCACCAAAGCGCTGACCACCAAACTGAGCCTTACCACCCAACGGCTGCTGGGTAACCAGGCTGTAAGAGCCGGTAGAACGTGCGTGCATCTTGTCGTCGACCAGGTGGTTCAGTTTCAGCATGTACATGTAACCGACGGTTACCTGACGATCAAATGCTTCGCCGGTACGGCCATCATACAAGGTCACCTGACCGGATTCCGGAATACCGGCCAACTTCAGCATACGCTTGATTTCGGATTCCTTGGCACCGTCAAACGCCGGGGTTGCCATCGGCACACCACCACGCAGGTTATTGGCCAGTTCCAGAATCTCGGCATCGCTGTAGCTGTCCAGATCTTCGATACGACCATCACCGGCGTTATAAATTTCCGCCAGCAATTCACGCAGTTTCAGCACTTCACGCTGCTCACGCAACATGCGATCAATCTTGTCACCCAATCCCTTGGCCGCCATGCCCAAGTGGATTTCCATGATCTGTCCGACGTTCATTCGCGACGGAACACCCAGAGGGTTCAAACAGATATCAACGGTTACCCCGTTGGCATCGTAAGGCATATCTTCAATCGGCTTGATGGTTGAGATAACACCCTTGTTACCGTGACGACCAGCCATTTTGTCACCTGGCTGGATCTTACGTTTGATCGCCAGATACACTTTGACAATTTTCAGTACGCCCGGAGCCAGGTCATCGCCGGTTTGCAGCTTGCCTTTCTTGTCTTCGAACTTGTCATCCAGTTGCTGCTGACGTTCCGCCAGAGACTGCTCGGCTTTTTCCAGTACCGTTGCCAGCTCTTCATCCTGCGGAATCATCCGGAACCAGTCATCCTGGGTCAGACCAGAGAGGTATTCTTCAGTCAGAATATCACCCTTGCGCAAACCCGGCGCGACGTTTACCGCCTTGCCAGCCAGCGCACGCGTCAGACGCTCAAAGGTTGCACCCTTGACAATACGCATCTCTTCGTTCAGATCCTTGCGAATCTCGTCGAGTTGCTGGCGTTCAATCGATTTGGCCCGATCGTCTTTTTCAACGCCATCACGGGTAAACACCTGCACGTCGATAACCGTACCAGTGGTACCGGTCTTGACCCGCAGCGATGTATCTTTCACATCGGATGCTTTTTCACCAAAGATAGCACGCAGCAATTTTTCCTCTGGTGTCAGCTGGGTTTCACCTTTTGGTGTTACCTTGCCGACCAGAATATCGCCTGCCTTGACTTCGGCACCGATATAAACAATACCGGACTCATCCAGCTTGCCCAGTGCCGCTTCACCAACGTTGGGAATATCGGACGTGATTTCTTCCGCACCCAGCTTGGTGTCACGCGCCACACAGGTCAGCTCCTGAATATGGATCGTGGTCAGGCGATCTTCCTGAGCAACACGCTCAGACAGCATGATCGAGTCTTCGAAGTTGTAGCCATTCCACGGCATAAAGGCGATACGGAAATTCTGTCCCAGAGCCAGTTCGCCCAGATCAACAGAAGGGCCGTCAGCCATGATGTCGCCACGCTGCACCATGTCGCCTGCCTTGACCAGCGGACGCTGGTTAATACAGGTGTTCTGGTTCGAGCGGGTGTATTTGGTCAGGTTGTAAATATCAACACCGGCTTCACCAATGACGGTTTCGTCGTCGTTGACCTTGACCACCACCCGGGATGCGTCAACAGAGTCAATCACACCACCCCGTTTGGCAACCACACACACGCCGGAGTCAGCCGCTACCGCACGCTCAATACCGGTACCAACCAGCGGCTTTTCAGCGCGCAAGGTAGGCACAGCCTGACGCTGCATGTTGGAACCCATCAATGCGCGGTTGGCGTCATCGTGCTCCAGGAACGGAATCAGTGATGCTGCAATCGAAACCACCTGTTGTGGTGATACATCTTTCAGCGTCACATTGTCCGGCGACATGATGGTGAATTCGTTCTTGTGACGAACCGAAATCAGGTCACCTTGCAAACGTCCGTTTTCGTCCACGGGCACCGAGGCCTGGGCGATTACATAGTCTGCTTCTTCAATGGCCGAGACATAAATAATCTCGTCGGTCACAACGCCGTCTTTAACGATACGGTAAGGTGTTTCAAGAAAACCGTATTCGTTGGTACGGGCATAGGATGCCAATGAGTTGATCAGACCAATGTTTGGACCTTCCGGTGTTTCAATAGGACACACACGACCGTAGTGAGTGGCGTGTACGTCACGTACCTCAAAGCCAGCACGTTCACGGGTCAGACCGCCTGGTCCCAATGCCGAAATACGACGCTTGTGCGTGACTTCTGACAGCGGGTTGTTCTGATCCATAAACTGGGACAGCTGGGAAGAACCGAAAAATTCCTTCACGGCTGCCGCAACCGGCTTGGCATTGATCAGATCCTGAGGCATCAGCCCTTCGGATTCTGCCATCGACAGACGCTCACGCACCGCGCGCTCAACACGAACCAGACCAACACGGAACTGGTTTTCGGCCATCTCGCCAACCGAACGAATACGACGGTTACCCAGGTGGTCAATGTCATCAACGATGCCTTTACCGTTACGGATATTGATCAGGGTCCGCAGTACTTCAACGATATCGCTGTTATCCAGCACACCGGAGCCAAGAATTTCTTCACGGCCGATACGACGGTTGAACTTCATGCGACCCACAGCCGACAAGTCGTACCGCTCTTCACTGAAGAACAGATTGTCGAACAAGGCTTCAGCGCTTTCTTTTGTTGGCGGCTCACCAGGACGCATCATGCGGTAAATCTCGACCAAAGCTTCCAGCTGGTTGCTGGTTGGGTCGATACGCAGAGTATCCGAGATAAACGGGCCACAATCGATTTCGTTGGTGTAGATGGTTTCGAATTCGGTAAGACCAGCAGCTTCCATCTGGGCCAGGATCTCTGCCGTGATTTCAGCATTGGCAGTCGCCAGGACTTCACCGGTACGGCTATCGATAACGTCTTTGGCAATCGCCTTGCCCAGCACATAATCGGTAGGCACAACCAGCTCTTCCACATTGGCCTTTTCCAGCTGGCGAATGTGACGAGCCGTGATGCGACGGCTGGCCTCAACAATGATGTTGCCGTCGTTATCCATGATATCGAAGGCAGCCGTTTCACCCCGCAACCGGGATGGAATCAGCTTCAGCTTCAAGCCACCGCCGTCGATACGGTAGTTGTCGTTGTCGTAAAATGTTTCGAGAATTTCCTGCGTAGTAAACTTCAGCGCCCGCAGCAAAATGGTAGCTGGCAGTTTACGACGACGGTCAATACGTACGTAGACCAGATCCTTCGGATCAAACTCAAAGTCCAGCCATGAGCCGCGGTAAGGAATCACGCGAGCGTTATAAAGCAGTTTGCCGGACGAGTGGGTTTTACCCTTGTCGTGATCAAAGAATACACCTGGTGAACGGTGTAACTGGGACACGATGACACGTTCAGTACCGTTAACAATAAAGGTACCGTTATCTGTCATCAGGGGCATTTCGCCCATGTAGACTTCTTGTTCCTTGATGTCCTTGATTGCCTTGGTCGAAGATTCCTTATCGTAAACGATCAGGCGAACCTTGACCCGCAATGGTGCAGCGTAAGTGACACCACGCAACATACATTCTTTTTCGTCAAAACTCGGCGTACCCAGGCGATAGCTCACGTACTCCAGAGCAGCATTCCCGGAATAGCTGACAATCGGGAAAACAGACTTAAAGGCCGCATGAAGACCAATATCTATTCTGTCTTCAGCGTTGCTCCCTTCTTGCAGGAACTTATGGTATGAGTCGATTTGAATGGCCAGCAAATATGGCACATCCATGACACTCGGTAGTTTACCGAAATCCTTACGGATACGTTTTTTCTCAGTATATGAGTAAGCCATCAGTTATCCCCGGACTGTTTCCTCGATCAGGTCGCCAAACCCGAAACTAGAGGACTTGCCTTGCAATTGAACCCGGCACTAAGCCGGTTTAGTCACGCCTTCCATAACGCGAAAAAGGCCGACGGAAAAATCCCGTCAGCCCTGTGTCGCGCTTAGAAAAAGCACGACAGCAGAAGTGAAGTACAATGAATTACTTAACTTCTACGATAGCGCCAGCTGCTTCCAGCTTGCCTTTTGCTTCTTCTGCGTCTTCTTTGGATACGCCTTCTTTAATAGCAGAAGGTGCACCATCAACCAGACCTTTAGCGTCTTTCAGACCCAGACCGGTGATTTCGCGAACCGCTTTGATCACGTTAACTTTCTTGTCACCAACGGCAGACAGAATTACGTCGAATTCAGTCTGTGCTTCAGCAGCCGCTTCGCCGCCAGCAGCAGGACCAGCCATAACGGCTGCAGCTGCAGAAACGCCGAATTTTTCTTCCATCGCAGAAACCAGTTCCACTACGTCCATTACAGACATTTCAGCGATAGCGTTGATGATATCTTCTTTTGTCAGAGACATGAGACTTTTCCTGAAATAATTGGACGATTACGCCCGTCAAATCTTTGTAAGGTCTGCCAGGGATCAGGCAGCTTCTTGTTCTTTCTGGTCGCGGACAGCAGCAATGGTACGAACCAATTTGCCAGCGGCGGCTTCTTTCATGACGCTCATCAGTTTCGCGATTGCTTCGTCGTAGGTTGGCAGTGTTGCCAGCATATCAACGGAAACCACGGCACCTTCAAATGCACCACCCTTGATCTCGAACTTGTCATTCTTCTTGGCGAAATCCTTGAAGATACGGGCAGCCGCACCTGGATGTTCGTTAGAGAATGCAATCAGACTAGGGCCTACCAGTGTCTCGGAAAGACACTCGTATTGGGTACCTTCGATAGCACGGGTAGCCAGGGTGTTACGGACAACTTTCATCCAGACACCGGCTTCACGCGCTTCTTTACGCAGAGCGGTCATGGCACCTACAGTAACGCCGCGAGAATCCGCGACAACTGCAGACAGCGCACCTTGAGCTGCGTCCTGGACCTCGGCGACAATCGCCTTCTTATCTTCGAGTCCTAAGGCCACGATTAACTCCTAACAAGTTAAATTAGGCTCAATTGAGCCAGTCTCGGTGTGACAATTCAGAAAACTGAAAGGGGCCACACACTATCTACGCAGGAAATATTAAGTCGCAACAGCCAAAGGCCCTGCGACTCCTGCGGTCTTTGACAGCTACCGCAAAGCGGCAACCCCAAAGATGGTTTGGGATACGTGATACGCACCCCGAATTCTTATCTAGACATCCAGCTCTGCATGGTCAATAACCAGACCAGGACCCATAGTGGTACTGATGGTTACTTTCTTCATGTAGACGCCTTTGGTCGATGTTGGCTTGACCTTTTTCAGATCGGCCAGCAATACCGTCAGGTTTTCTTTCAATGCGCTGGCATCAAAATCAACTTTACCGATGGCGGTATGGATAATACCGTTCTTGTCGTTGCGGTAGCGGACTTGACCCGCTTTTGCGTTTTTGACAGCAGTGGCAACGTCAGGAGTCACAGTACCAACCTTCGGGTTAGGCATCAGGCCACGTGGACCCAGAATCTGACCCAATTGACCGACAACACGCATAGCATCAGGAGAAGCGATCACGACATCAAAGGCCAAATCACCACCTTTGATCTTGGCAGCCAGATCGTCCATACCCACTTCGTCAGCACCGGCAGCCGTAGCGGCTTCAGCGTTGGCACCTTGCGTGAAAACAGCAACACGCATGGTTTTACCCGTACCGTTTGGCAGCACAGTGGAGCTACGTACGTTCTGATCGGATTTACGTGCATCAATACCGAGGTTTACTGCCACATCGAGTGACTCACGGAACTTGGCAGCAGGCAGTGAAGACAGAATGGATACGGCTTCATCAAAAGAGTAAACCTTACCGGCTTCTACTTTTTCAGCAATCAGCTTTTGACGTTTGGTCAGCTTGGCCATTATTCAGCTCCCTCTACAGTCAGACCCATCGCACGGGCAGAGCCAGCGATTGTACGTACCGCTGCATCCATATCGGCAGCAGTCAGGTCAGCCATTTTGGTCGTAGCAATCTCTTCCAGCTGGGCGCGCGTCACAGTACCGACTTTCTGGGTATTGGGACGTGCTGAACCGCTGGTGATACCAGCCGCTTTTTTCAGCAGGAAAGATGCAGGAGGTGTTTTCAGTTCAAAGGTAAAAGAACGGTCACTGTAAGCCGTGATAATAACCGGCACTGGTGCACCTGGCTCCAGATTGGAAGTCTGCGCATTAAATGCTTTACAGAATTCCATGATGTTCAAACCTTTCTGACCCAAAGCCGGACCAACCGGTGGACTTGGGTTCGCTTTACCAGCTGCAACCTGCAACTTGATATAGCCTTCTACTTTCTTAGCCATGTATTACTCCAAATGGGTAGTATCGCCCAGCGGGCTCCCCTGACCTTCTGTCATACAGAAGGTCGCCTGAAATCAGACCGATTTCTCGATCTGTGTAAATTCGAGCTCGACCGGCGTTGAACGACCAAAAATAGTCACCGCAACCTGAACGCGGGACTTGTCGTAATCAACACTTTCGACCACACCGTTAAAGTCTGCGAACGGACCTTCGGTCACGCGCACCACTTCACCGGGTTCGTAGATGGTTTTGTGAGTCGGACGATCAACGCCTTCCTCAACACGACGCAGGATAGCATCGGCTTCTTTGGGAGAAATTGGCGCCGGCTTGTCTGCCGTACCACCAATAAAGCCCATTACCCGGTCAGTCTGTTTCACCAGATGCCAGGTATCATCATTCATTTCCATTTGCACAAGAACATAGCCAGGATAAAAGCGACGCTGGCTTTTGCGTTTCTTGCCATCACGGACTTCAACAACTTCTTCTGTAGGAACCAGTACGTCACCAAACTGATCCTGCATTCCCAGGCGCTCGATACGTTCCAACAAAGCCCCTTGTACACGCTTCTCATAACCCGAGTAGGCGTGAACCACATACCAACGCATTGCCATACTCTACCTCAACCAATCAGCGCGGAAATTGCCCAACCGAGAAACGAATCCAAACCCCACAACAGCAGTGCCATGATCACGACCACCACCAGAATCATCAATGTCATCTGGGTAGTTTCCTGACGCGTTGGCCATACCACCTTGCGGCGCTCGACATTGGCCTCTTTCAGAAGTTGCATAAATGCCTTGCCTTGCGTTGTTGCCAGTGCAGCACCTGCACCTATCAACATCAAGGCAACGACAGCGAGAATCCGATACAGAAAAGGCGCATCGGCATACATATAATTGCCAACCACAGCCGCTGCCAGAAAAGCAACAGCCAACAACCACTTGACAACATCCATCGGCGAACCTGCTGTTTTGCTTTCGGTACTCATTACAATTCCCTGAAGCCAAAAATGGCAGCCGAAGCTACCATCAGGAGATTTGGCAGGCCAGGAGGGACTCGAACCCCCAACTTTCGGTTTTGGAGACCGACGCTCTACCAATTGAACTACTGGCCTAATACACTACATAAGGGCGCCGAATTATACAGCGCTTTTTGCAAATTACAACCTAACATGGTTCGAAAATTGCAACTTATCGACTGAACGCCTGCGCGAACGCGAGACGAAAAGATGTCCGTTTCAGACGAGGACAGATAATACACAGGAGGTTGGTCATGTGCCAGTGCTATTTTCAAGCTTGTTCCGGACTCCAGCCGTAACGGACCAATATTCAGACAATAATCCAGCTCTGCCAGCCAACAACAGAGACCTTCAAACAGGAATCACTAGCATCAAGATCCTCCAAAAAAGCGCCAACCAATTGACGCCGACGGTATTCCCAACCCCAAACCATCAAAGTTAGGCCTCTTTTGCAAAAAATAACGTCCAAAACGTCTTTTTATTGCGATTTCTTTGTTTGGGGTGATCAAAAACAACTGAAAAACCTGTAAATTGGCGGCCGATTTTTCACTTTGCTTATCGAGTGCGCTATGACTGACTTATCCAAATACAGAAACATCGGCATCTTCGCTCACGTTGACGCCGGTAAGACCACAACGACCGAACGTATCCTGAAGCTGACCGGTACTATTCACAAAACCGGTGAAGTGCACGATGGCGAGTCCACGACAGACTTCATGGAACAGGAGGCAGAACGTGGTATTACCATTCAGTCAGCCGCTGTTTCCTGTTTCTGGAAGGATCACCGCTTCAACGTGATCGACACCCCTGGACACGTTGACTTCACCGTTGAAGTATATCGCTCATTAAAAGTACTGGACGGCGGCATCGGCGTCTTCTGTGGTTCAGGCGGTGTTGAACCACAGTCTGAAACCAACTGGCGCTACGCTAACGAATCCGAAGTTGCCCGAATCATCTTCGTGAACAAGCTGGACCGCCTTGGTGCAGACTTCTTCCGTGTGACCGATCAGATCAAAAATGTCCTGGCCGCTCGCCCACTGATCATGGTGCTGCCAATCGGTCGTGAAGACGAGTTTGTCGGCGTTGTCGACCTGCTGAGCGAAAAAGCCTATATCTGGGATGACACTGGCCTGCCAGAAAACTATACAGTGACCGACGTTCCTGAAGACATGAAGGACGACGTTGAAACTTACCGTACCGAACTGATCGAAACCGCTCTGGAAGTCGATGAAGACTTGCTGATGGAATACCTGGAAGAAGGCACTGAGCCATCCATGGAAGACATCAATCGCTGCATTCGTGAAGGTACACGCACCTTGCAGTTCTTCCCGACTTACTGTGGTTCTGCATTCAAGAACAAAGGCGTACAGCTGGTTCTGGATGCCGTCGTTGACTACCTGCCTTCCCCTACTGAAGTTGATCCACAGGATCTGACCGACGAAGAAGGTAACCCAACCGGCGAAAAAGCCATCGTTTCTGCCGATGAGCCATTACGTGCCCTGGCATTCAAAATCATGGATGACCGTTTCGGCGCCTTGACCTTTGTCCGTGTTTACTCTGGCGTGCTGAACAAGGGTGACACCATCCTGAACAGCTTCACCGGTAAAACCGAACGTGTTGGCCGCATGGTAGAAATGCAGGCAGACGACCGTAAGGAAATCAACCGCGCCCAGGCCGGTGATATTCTCGCGATTGTCGGCATGAAAAACGTTCAGACTGGTCACACACTGTGTGATCCCAAGCATGAATGTACGCTGGAAGCCATGGTCTTCCCTGAGCCAGTAATTTCCATTGCGGTTCAGCCTAAAGACAAGGGCGGCGTCGACAAAATGGGTATCGCCATCGGCAAAATGGTGGCTGAAGATCCAACCTTCCAGGTTGAAACCGATATCGATTCCGGCGAAACCATCCTGAAAGGCATGGGCGAGCTGCACCTGGATATTAAAGTCGATATCCTCAAGCGTACCTACGGCGTAGAACTGGTTGTAGGCCAACCACAGGTTGCCTACCGCGAAACCATTACCCTGCCAATCGAAGATACCTATACCCACAAGAAACAGTCTGGTGGTTCCGGTCAGTACGGTAAGATCGATTACCGTATCAAACCTGGCGAACCAGGTACTGGCTTCCAGTTCAAATCAGCTGTTGTCGGCGGTAACGTACCGAAGGAATTCTGGCCAGCCGTTGAGAAAGGCTTCAAGGCCATGATGAACGAAGGTACCCTCGCGGGCTTCCCGGTACTGGACGTTGAAGTGGAACTGTATGACGGCTCTTACCACGCCGTTGACTCCTCTGCCATCGCGTTTGAAATCGCTGCCAAAGGCGCTTTCCGTCAGTCCATGCCAAAAGCTGGCCCACAGCTGATTGAACCAATCATGAAAGTTGACGTGTTCTCCCCGGATGACAACGTTGGTGACGTGATCGGCGACCTGAACCGTCGTCGCGGCATGATCAAGGACCAGGAAGCTGGCAGCACAGGCGTTCGCATCAAGGCTGACGTACCACTGTCTGAGATGTTCGGTTATATCGGACACCTGCGTACCATCACATCCGGTCGTGGCCAGTTCTCAATGGAATTCTCTCACTACATGCCTTGCCCACAGCAAGTCGCAGAGAAAGTCATTGCGGAAACCAAAGCACGCAAAGCCGAAGGCTAAGCTGCTGCTGGCAACATAAAAAACCCCGTACAGCACACGCTGTACGGGGTTTTTGTTTATCTGATATCACGAGCCAGTCAGTCTGGCCAGTTATCCCGATTATTGACAGCTGCCGCCATCAACAAAACCGGAATAAACGCGGCTGCCCAATTCGACTTACCCTCCACGACCAGCTCCGCCCAGGCATGCTGTTCTTTCTGCTCCAGCGTCTCTTCCGTACGGTAATTGTAGCGAACCCCCAAACCCCAACTGTCGCGCCAACCAACCATCACACCAAACGATGCCGATGCAATCCAGGGATTACGGTGCACCTTGAGCGTACCACCCTGCTGCATCACCGGGTTGGTGCTGCTCATATTGCTCCCCGCAGGCACATGGATACCGTCATCAATCAGATAATTGTAAGCCACATAGTGCCCAGTCATATTACCGCTCAGTTCGGTATAAAAACTGTCGGGATGACAAGAGGTCAATGCCAGATTCTGCATCTCACTATTCAGTGCCTGCAGTTCAGCCTGTGTCTGCTCCAGCACACGATACACATCTGCCATATCCTCACCGTCTACCCCTTCCAGCAACACCAGTAATGCCTGGATACGCAGGTAAATACGATCCGGAATATAGTTATCTCCTGACAGGTATTGCTGCAACTCCTGGACGTATAGATCAAAACGTTCAGCCAGCGGTACACCCTGCTCCGCTACCGCACTGACAAACAGCATCTTACTGGCCGCATAGCGCTCACAGCGTCGTGCTTGCGGCCAAACCATGGCCAGCTCAGCACCATAACCAATCCGGCCAATAATGGTGCCCAGCTCAGCCTTGGCAAAATGACTGATCATCAGATGTCCCCACAGCATATCCCCTTGCAATAGATGCCGGGCGAATTTGCCTGTGTACTGCAATGCCAGACGATTGCTGACCTGGGTTTCCCAGCCATCGATCGGGTCCGCGCCCTTGAACGGATAACGATGGGCATTCTCCTGCGTCCAGCGGCCAGCGGCGGCCGGCCCTACCATACCAATCGACATTTCATGTTCGGTATAACCATCCAGACCACGAATGGTGATATTCCTGGCAATACTGGCCCAGGCGGCAAACGGGCGATCATAATATTCCGCATTGGCCTTGTACTGGAATCCAGCCGGCACCACCTCACCCTCACCAGCATGCTGATACGGGGTATACATCTTGTGGCTCAGACTGTAGCCATAGCTGACCAGCTTGAGATCCCGATTGCTGACATTTGACCTTGCACTGCTATCACAATCGCCATTATTACCATCCGGACCACAGCGAAAACCATACAGACGCCCACCATCCAGCAGAAAACCACCGTCCAGATTGGCATAGGCACGCACATTCAGGGCATTGGTGTAATACTGATCAGTAATGTTCTCACCGGTCAGGGCATCATTTTCGATCTGACTGCGCCAGATTTTTTGCAGATGATTAACATGCCGTTGCTCAAACTCAGAATTATTAAACAGCAACGACAAAAGGGAGTAGCTGTCGTCATCGGCTTCCGCCATTGCCAGAGGGCAAGCAGCCAGCAAGCAAACCGCGCCGATCAATTTCATATTATTCCTGCCCTATCAAAGCCCAATCTCTCACCAACCTCTCACAGAGAGGCCAACATATCAGAGCGGGCACTATACGAAACAGCCTGAAAAGCAACCAGACGGTTTCAGTCAACCGTCCTTATTACAAGTCCAGAGCGGACACTTGGCAGCCGCACCGACCCCCGAATAGCTGCCATATTTCTACAGTACCTTTATGACAGACACAAAATGACAGGCACAAAAAAGCCCCGACTGAGCGGGGCTTTTATTCAAGGCCGACATAATGTCGACCTTGAACGTCTGATCTTACTCGACGATTTTGGCTACAACACCAGCACCAACGGTACGACCACCTTCACG
>NZ_JAUYVX010000022.1:0-26672 GCF_030688925.1 Oceanobacter sp. 3_MG-2023 | reverse complement strand
CGCTCGGGAGGATTCGAACCTCCGACCACCTGGTTCGTAGCCAGGTACTCTATCCAGCTGAGCTACGAGCGCACATCGTGGGGCGCGTATTATATTCAGGAAACGATAAGAGTCAACTAATATAAAACACTACTGCCGAAGCAGAAAACGTGGCGGAGAGAGAGGGATTCGAACCCTCGATAGGGTATAAACCTATACACCCTTAGCAGGGGTGCGCCTTCAGCCACTCGGCCATCTCTCCAGATCACGGCGCGCATGATACCACGTTATTTAGAAATTCAAAGAAAAAAATGCAATTAAATCGATGGCTTAGTAATTACCAGCGGATTCATCACCATCTTTCTCACGCTGAATGCGCTGATAAATTTCTTCGCGGTGAACTGCGACTTCTTTCGGTGCATTCACACCAATACGTACCTGGTTTCCTTTTACTCCAAGGACGGTGACGGTCACTTCGTCACCTACCATTAACGTCTCGCCTACGCGACGGGTCAAAATAAGCATAGGTTACTCCTGCAAATCCTATTGATTGGTTCTAGGTAGTTCTAGGGTGCTGTGGCACAAGGCCCATTCTTTTCATCTATCAGTATTGACCATATATTCCGTTATGGTCAGAAAAAAACCGGGATGTTAAGAATGTTTGGTTATTAGGGCCCTTCTATTACGGAAGGTTCCCCAAACAGACAGGAGCAGAGATGCTCAGGCTTCAACCTGAGTATCTTCTTCGGCATCCAGTCCAAACGCAGTGTGCAGCGAACGAACGGCCAACTCCAAATACTTTTCTGCAATCACCACGGAAATTTTGATTTCCGATGTGGTAATAGCAAGAATGTTGATATTTTCATCCGCCAGGGTCTTGAACATCTTACTGGCAACACCGGCATGGGATCGCATACCGACCCCAACCATAGACACCTTGCAGATGCTGTCGGTACCGATCACCTGACGGGCATTCAGTTCATTGGCGGTTGCTTCCAGAATCGCCATTGCCTTGCTGTATTCATTACGATGAATCGTGAAGGTGAAGTCGGTTGTGCCATCATCCGATACGTTTTGCACAATCATATCGACTTCAATATTGGCATCACTGATGGGCACCAGGATACGGGAAGCGACACCTGGGATATCTGGTACACCTTTGACGGTTACCTTTGCTTCGTCACGATTGAACGCGATACCTGAAATAACGGGATTTTCCACGGAGTCATTCTCCTCCATTGTAATCAGAGTGCCGTTACCTTCCTTGAATGTGGAAAGCACGCGCAGCGGAACCTTGTATTTACCGGCAAACTCGACCGCTCGAATCTGCAGCACCTTGGAGCCCAGACTGGCCATTTCGAGCATCTCTTCGAACGTCACCTGCTCCATTCGACGGGCCGAAGGCACAACGCGAGGGTCCGTTGTGTAAACGCCATCCACATCGGTGTAAATCTGACATTCATCGGCACCCAGTGCCGCTGCCAGAGCAACCCCTGTGGTGTCGGAACCTCCACGTCCCAGGGTCGTGATGTTATGGTCGTCATCCACGCCCTGAAAACCGGCCACAATCACCACACCGCCACTGTCCAGCTGCGTGCGCATGGCCGTGGTATCAATGTCTTCAATCCGGGCTTTCATAAACGCGTTGTCGGTTTTGATACCCACCTGCCAGCCGGTGTAAGAGCGCGCATTAACGCCACGCTTTTCCAGAGCCATGGCCAACAGGGCGATGGTCACCTGCTCTCCGGTGGAAACCAGTACATCCATCTCACGGGGAGAAGGATTATCAGAAACAGATTTGGCCAGACCAATCAATCGGTTGGTTTCGCCACTCATGGCAGACACGGCTACCACCACCTGATGACCCGCGTCGCGGAAGGATTTTACCTTATCGGCAACCATTTCGATCCGTTCAACAGTACCGACCGACGTGCCTCCATATTTCTGTACGTATAACGCCATGATGTAACAACCGGGGTTGACTAGTCTGAAAAGGGCGCTAATTAAACAACAATTGTCATGAACAAGAAAGATACAGAGTGTATGTAAAACACGGAGAACAGCGGGACAGAGTTATTCCTTCAAATACCCATGAAAAGTAAAAGGACATAACTTCTGTTGTGGCAGTTGTTACCTGGCATCTGTCAGTAATAATGGGCGTCCATGCCTGTTTTGACCAGTATGGATATCAATGATTATCGATATCCATACTCATGTCTCTTGTCGGTTTGCCCGATTGGCCGGGCATATCCGGTCAATCAGACGACGGATGCTGCCCAGCGCTCAAACGCGGCCAGGGCATCATCAATACCGGCGGGTTTTTGACCACCCGCCTGAGCCATTTCGGGCTTACCGCCACCACGACCATCGACGTATTCTGCACAGGCCTTGACCGCATCACCGGCTTTGGCCGACTTGATCAGGTCTTTGGTAACACCTGCCAACAACGTCACTTTGCCGTCATTTTCGGCGGCCAGCATGATCAAGGCGCTGCCCAGCTTGTTTTTCAATTGATCCATGATATTACGCAAGGCGTTGACATCAGCACCTTCCAGACGGGCCGCCAGCACCTTGACGCCGTTGATTTCCCTGGCATTGTCAGCCAGATCGGAACCGGCGCTGCTGGCCAGTTTGGACTTCAAGGCTTCCAGCTCTTTTTCCAGTGTTTTGGTGCGGTTCAGCAGTTGCTCTACTTTGTCACCTACGGTTTCCGTGGTGCCTTTCAGAGACGTCGCGATGCCCTTGAGCACCTGTTCCTGCTGTCCGACAAAATCCAGTGCGGCTTGCCCGGCCACCGCTTCGATACGGCGAATCCCTGCAGCAATACCACTCTCGGAGCTGATTTTCAGTAGGCCGATATCACCGGTACGGGCGGCGTGAATACCACCACACAGTTCGACCGAAAAGTCGTCGGTTCCCATCGACAGCACCCGGACTTCATCGTCGTACTTCTCACCAAACAATGCCATGGCACCGGTTTCACGGGCAGCATCGATATCCATCAGTCGGGTTGTCACTGGCGTATTGGCACGAATCTGGCAGTTCACCAGGGTTTCAATCTGCTGCAGTTCGTCCGGCTTGATCGCTTCCAGATGAGAAAAGTCGAAGCGTAACTTGTCATACGTTACCAGCGAGCCTTTCTGCGCCACATGGGCACCCAATACTGTGCGCAAGGCAGCGTGTAACAGGTGAGTAGCCGAGTGATGCAAAGAGGTCGCCAAACGCTTTTCGGCATCAACCGTGGCGGTCAGTGTATCTCCGGCCTTAACCTGGCCTTCGACCAGCACCCCTTGATGCAAGTGGTTCTTGCCTTCTTTGGTGGTGTCCTTAACCTGGAACACAACCCCGGCTGCAGTCAGAAAGCCGGTATCCCCTGCCTGACCACCGCTTTCGGCGTAAAAAGCGGTTTCGTCCAGTACCAGCATGGCTTCGTCACCGGCTTGTAGCTCGGCCACGGCTTCGCCATTTTTGAACAGTGCTTTCACCGTACCGGTATTCTCCAGTGCGTCATAACCGCAGAACCGGGTATCACCGTCAATCGTCAGTCCGGTGCCATGCTGGGCACCAAAGTTACCGGCAGCACGGGCTTTTTGACGCTGCTTGTCCATTTCGACATCAAAACCGGCTTCATCTACCTTGAGATTACGCTCACGTGCTACGTCGGCGGTCAAATCCAGCGGGAAACCGTAAGTGTCATACAGGCGGAAAGCGGTTTCACCGGGAATGGTGTCGCCTTCCAGTGTTTCAATCGCGGCATTCAGAATCGCAATGCCCTTGTCGAGGGTCTTGGCGAACTGCTCTTCTTCCAGACGCAGTACCTTTTGCACATGAGACGACAGTTCAGCCAAATCAGGATAGGCCTCGCCCATCTGTTCAACCAGTGCCGGGACCAGAGTGTGGAAAAAGCCAATCGGAGCGCCCAGCATATGACCATGACGAACGGCACGGCGAATAATACGACGCAAAACGTAACCACGGCCTTCGTTGGACGGCAGAACCCCATCGATCACCAGAAAGCTGGTAGAACGAATATGGTCGGCAATCACCCGCAGCGACTTGTTCTCGGTGTCCTGACAGCCAGTGGCTTTCGCCGCAGCCGCCAGCAACGCCTGGAACAAGTCGATTTCGTAATTGCTGTGGACACCTTGCTTGATGGCTGCAATACGCTCCAGCCCCATGCCGGTGTCTACCGATGGTTTTGGCAATGGCAGCATTTCACCGTCGGGCTGACGGTCAAACTGCATAAAAACGATATTCCAGATTTCGATAAAGCGATCGCCGTCTTCTTCCGGTGATCCTGGAGGCCCACCCCAAATATGCTCGCCGTGGTCATAAAAAACTTCAGAGCAAGGGCCACAAGGCCCGGTGTCACCCATTTGCCAGAAGTTGTCTGACGCAAAACGACTGCCTTTGTTGTCACCGATGCGGACAATTTTATCTGCCGGGACACCCATTTTTTTATTCCAGATGTCAAAGGCTTCGTCATCATCGGCATATACCGTGACCATCAGCTTCTCAACCGGCAGGCCCAGCCAGTCTTTTGAGGTCAGTAGCTCCCAGGCAAAGCGGATGGCGTCTTCTTTGAAATAATCACCAAAGCTGAAGTTACCCAGCATTTCAAAGAAAGTGTGATGACGGGCGGTGTAACCGACATTCTCTAGGTCGTTGTGCTTGCCACCAGCGCGAACACAACGCTGTGACGAGACCGCTCGGCTGTAGCTGCGCTGGTCTTGTCCGAGAAAGACATCCTTGAACTGCACCATGCCAGCGTTGGTAAACAGCAGCGTTGGATCATTGGCAGGAATCAAAGGACTGGATGGCACCACCTCGTGCCCTTTGGAGGCAAAGAAATCGAGGAATGCCTGGCGAATATCTGCGCTTTTCATACGAGGGCGTAATTCCGAAGGTTGGTTGCATCAAAGCGGCAGTATAGCGGTTTGCTCCGCTTTGTCCGAGTCCTGCCCTCTTGCAAAGCAGAAATTCACAAGAAATCGCTTGACCTGACCTCAAAACAAAATAACCATACAGTTATATTTGAATGTTCTGATATCGCAGATACATTCACATACTCCCCCTGAAATTTACTTGACTCGAGGTTATAGCCATGAATGTCGACCGTATGGTACTTGCGCTTGCCGGATGCTTTATTTTAGTGAGTGTGGCCCTGTCCCAGTTTCACCATGTGTACTGGCTCTGGTTTACTGCCTTTGTTGGCGCCAATCTGTTTCAAGCCGCGTTTACCGGCTTTTGTCCGTTGGCCATTATCCTGAAAAAGGTGGGCATCAAGGCAGGCTGTGCGTTTTCCTGAGTACTACCAGTCCCAGCGCTCGTCCTGCTCGTCGTGAGCTTCACAACAGGCATCCAGTGCGTACTGAATCTGGTCTGGGTTAAACCCGCGATAGCCTAGAAAACGGTAAAGACGGGCTTTTTCTTTCTGATCAGCAAGGCGGATTTTGGCCAGTTCGCCACGCACCCCCAATTTTTTGGCGGCTCCGGCTCTGGCCAATTCAAACCAGTCAGCATCGCTGTCTGCCAATGTCATGCGGACAATATCGTCAGCAACCCGTCGCTGCCGCAACTCTTGCTGGATACGTAATGGCCCCTGCCCCCGCTGAAAACGGGTACGCAAAAAAGATCGGGCAAAACGCTCATCACTTTGCCAGCCCCGTTGAGCAAAATCATCCAGAATATCGGTCAGTAATGGCTCGAAAGAAAGACGGATAGCGTCGTCGATTTGTCCATAAAAACGGCGTGTCAGCTTACTGTGTAATTCATCACGGCTGTGTTCGCGGCGGGACAGCAGGTCGATACCAGCCTGGCGTAGCTGCGGGCGCAGTTCCACCAGACTGGCGATAGTGCATGGCTCAGTCTTCTTTGGCTTCGACATTGTCTTTGTCGGCAGGCTGCTCCAGGTTGGGGACAACAATCAGCTGGGCACGGATACCGGCTTCGATTTCAGCGGCAATTTCCGGATGTTCTTCCAGATATGCGGCGGCATTGGCCTTGCCCTGACCGATCTTGTTGTTCTGGTAGCTGTACCAGGCACCGGCTTTCTGTACCAGTTCACACTTCACACCCAGATCAATAATCTCGCCCATATGGTAGATACCCGCGCCATACATGATCTGGAATTCTGCTTGTCTGAAGGGAGGAGCGACCTTGTTCTTGACCACTTTGACACGGGTCTCGTTACCAATGGCTTCATCACCCTGCTTGACCGAACCCGTACGGCGGATATCAAGACGAACGGAGGAATAAAACTTCAAGGCATTACCACCGGTGGTGGTTTCCGGGCTGCCAAACATAACGCCGATTTTCATCCGAATCTGGTTGATAAAAATCACCAGACAGTTGGCGTTTTTGACGTTACCGGTAATTTTACGCAGCGCTTGAGACATCAGCCGGGCTTGCAGGCCAACGTGGCTGTCGCCCATTTCCCCTTCGATTTCGGCTTTTGGAGTCAGCGCTGCCACAGAGTCAATCACAATGACATCGACCGCGCCAGAACGTACCAGGCTGTCGCAGATTTCCAGCGCCTGCTCACCGGTATCCGGTTGGGAAACCAGCAGACTGTCGAGGTCGATACCGAGTTTTTCGGCATACAGAGGGTCCAGCGCATGTTCCGCATCGATAATGGCAACCGTCTTGCCCTGTTTCTGCGCCTGCGCCATGGTTGATAAACACAGGGTGGTTTTACCTGAACTTTCCGGCCCGTAAATTTCAACAATACGCCCCATTGGCAAACCGCCGATGCCGAGCGCGATATCCAGCCCGAGGGAACCGGTAGAAACCGCAGGAATGGCTTCACGGGGCTGCTCGCCCATCTTCATTATGGCACCCTTGCCAAACTGACGTTCAATCTGACCCAGAGCAGCGTCAAGGGCTTTTTGTTTGTTCGCGTCCATTGAATATCCTCTAATCACCAGGGCGTCAAATTCACTGGCTGGCCCGGAAAGTTTTTACTGTAAATTTGACCAGTAGTTAAACACAAATTCCTATCAGCGCCAACCCGGCAAAGTGTTTTTTACTGGATGGATTCACAGTTTTTTATGCCTGCTCCAACCAGCGGGTCAACCCCAGGATGGCATGGGCAATGGCTTGCTGGCGTACCGCAGCACGATCACCATCAAAATGGCAACATTCGGCACCAATACGGCGATGATTCCCCCAGGCAAACCAGACGGTACCGACCGGTTTGCCGGGTACGGCTCCACCCGGCCCGGCGATACCACTGACCGACACCGCCACATCAGCACGGCTGTTACTCACCGCACCAGCCACCATTTCTCTGACCGTCGCTTCACTGACCGCACCATCCACCACCAGCGTCTCTTTCGATACATCCAGCAGTTGTATCTTGGCCTCGTTTGAATAGGTCACAAACCCGCAATCGAACCAGGCTGATGAGCCAGGCAGGTCGGTACAGGCAGCAGCGATACCGCCACCAGTGCAGGATTCCGCCGTCGCCAGACGCCAGTGGCGCAGCAGTAGTTGATTGGCAAGGTCTTCCGTCAGGCTGTTCAGATTCATAGTCTCCTCCAGATGCCTCCAGTGTACCGCGTTGCAGAACGACTGGTTAGAGGGGGCGGTTCCAGGGAGCATCAACCGTTGATAATCTTGACCCACAGACCATGAACAAGTGTTTTATGATGGTTGTTTCATAGCTCCGGACATTCACCAGTGCTCTGGCTCAGTCCGTTGCTTCAGAGACGTAACAGGTCTCGTCGCCACCTGCAATTACAGCGACCACGACGCAATTACGCCCTCGGCTTTTGGCCTGGTAAAGAGCCTTGTCGGCTTTCAGCAGCAGTTGGCGGGCACTCTGCCCGGGCTGGAGGCTTTCAACCAGGCCAATACTGGTAGTGACGTGATCAGCATCTTCGAACTGTTCCGCGGCAATGGCTGTGCGTATTTTTTCTGCCAACCGATAGGCAAGCGCTGCGCTGGTATCTGGCAGAATAATCATGAATTCTTCCCCACCCCAACGGCCAATCTGGTCGCTGGTGCGCGTATTATCTTCCAGCAGACGGGCCATGCGCTTCAGTACTTCATCCCCCAGCAAATGGCCATACTGGTCGTTGATCTGCTTGAAGTGGTCGATATCCAATATGATGACAGAGAAAGACGATCCTTCCCGCTGCTGATCTTCCAGCACCTTGTCCAGCTGACGCTCAATCGACAGACGATTCGCCAGACCAGTCAGGTTATCGGTTGTGGACAGTATCGACAGCTCGCTGTTTTTACGATTCAGCTCGGAGTTGGTGTCTTGCAGTTGCTGTTCCGCCTGATGCCGCAATTCCATCTCGGTTTTCAAACGCTGGTTCAGACGCGCCAGCTTCCAGTTCCAAAGCACAATGGCCAGCATAATCACTGACACTAGCGCTGCCAGCTTCCACACCAAGTGGTAATTCACCTGTTGCTCAAATGTCACGGCGACCCAGCGCTGAAACACTTTGGAACGCTCTTCTTCAGTGATGTAGTCGGTGGCTTTATTAAACATCGAAAGCAGCTCGGGCGTATCGTTACGCACAGCAATTGCCAGCTTCCAGTCTTCATCCAGACGGCCACCAATCTTGAGATCAATAAAACGGTCCTTGCGAATGGCATGACCGATCGGGGCGATCGCTCCAATCATGCCGAATATCCGGCCTTCTTCAACCTGGCGCAGACCGGTGCTGATATCGGGCAGTTCAATCACCTCCAGGCTCGGATAATCCTGCTGCAGCTTGGTCAGCAACCCATATCCTTGAGGCACTCCGATGGTTTGCTGGTCGAGTGATTTCAGGCCATCCACAAACAACGATCGTTCCTGAATGGCAATCACCAGTGGCAAACGCAAATATGGTTTGGTGAAGTTCAGCTGACGTACGGCGTCCGGAGTTTCAAATGCCGCCGACATGATGTCGCAACGGCGGCTTTTGGCGTACTCCAGCGACTGCGCGGTACTGTCGGTCTGAACCAGGGTCAGGCCAATCCCGATACGGTCGGCCATCAGGCCCAGATAATCCGCCACCATGCCTTCGTGCTTACCGCCCGTGCCGATTTTTTCCAGCGGCATCCAGTCGGGGTTGGCGCAATAAGTAATGTTGGGCTGTTTTTCCAGGTAGGCTTTTTCGCTGGCGGTCAGCGCCATACCGCTGCCGGGTCTGGCAATATAGTTTTCATTGCCCATCCAGCGTTGGGAAATAGTTGCTTGCTCATCACGGGACAAGGAGTCCACGGCACGGTCCATAATTCCCTGCAGAATCGGCCAGTCCGAACGGACGCCAATCCGTAAATTGGCCAGATCCGGTTGGCCAATATCGACTTCACCGGAAATGGTGAGGTCGTTCAACATATTACCGGCAATCAGGTGGTTAAAGACCGCCGCTTCGCCGACTGCCGCATCAGCCTTGCCAATGGAAACGGCTTTCAGCCCGTCAATGGCATTTTTCACCAGATGCAGTTTGATCTCCGGGTATTCCTTGCCGAGCACTTCTTCATAAAAAAAGCCTCGCGGGACAGCAACGGTTTTACCTTTCAGGCTGTCGATGTGTTCGTATTTGTTACTTTTTTTACTGGCAATAATGTTTGGATTAACAGCATACGGACGGGTAAAACGGATGTACTGCCGCCGCTCCGGGGTATTCACAATATTGAGCATCATATCCAGCTGGCGATTGCTGATCATATGAAGAAAATCCCCCCAACCCGGGCCACTGATGTACTCAATACGAAAGCCGGTCTTTTGAGCAATCAGATCCATCACATCAATCGAAAACCCTTTGGGCTTGCCTTGCTCATTGAAGTTGAACGGCGGCCAGTCCATTTCATTATGAACTCGTAATACCGGGTGAGCGGCCAGGAAGTCTTTTTCTTCCTTGTCCAGTTGCAACACCTGGGTTCTCTGCAAGCCACTGCTGAGCCAGCGACGCCCCAGGTTGCTCAGTTCCTGCTCGGTGACGGATTCCAGTGCTTTTTGCAAAATATCCCGCAATATCCCCCAGTCAGGCCGAATGCCCATCCGCAGGTTGTTTTCAAAACGCGGGTCGTCGAGACCACCAATGACCTTGGTATTGTTGATCAGATGCTTGCGCATCAGGTAGTTCTGAATCGCTATACCGCCGATGGTCGCGTCAGCGTGGCCAAAGGATACTGCTTTGAGGGTTTCCAGTTGGTCGGTCAGCAGCAACAGTTGAATGCCCGGGAAATAACGTTCGATAAGCTCCTGATAATAGAACCCTTTGGGAATCGCCAAAACCCGACCGTTCAGATCCCTCAGGTCACGGACGTCATGATTGTCATCACGCACCACAATGCCTGGAGGATTGGTAACGTATGGCTCGGTAAACAGAATAAACTGGCTGCGATCTTCGGTCTGGACAATATTGAGCATCACATCCAGTTCTTGAGTGCCCAGCATCGTCATAAACTCGCTCCAGCTTGGGCCGGTGATGTACTCCACCTGGATACCCAGCTTTTCGGCCAGCAAATCCATAAACTCGATCGAATAGCCTTTGGGACGACCGTATTCGTGGTAATTGAACGGCCCCCAGTTGGCCTCGTTATGCACCCGGATAGTCTGATGGTTCAGCAACCAGGTACGTTCTTCTGCCGTAAGATCAAGATTGGCCGCAGGCTCTGGTAACGTTTTGGATGCAGCACTGGTTATTGCCGCCGCAGCCGGACTCAGCAATAGCAGGAACACGACAGCCAGCCCGGCGGCTGACAAGAGGATAAAACGGGCAGATAGCCATCGAGCGGAGTAGAACGGGATAAAACGAGTAATGGTCACAACTTGCCCTTGATACCAACGGATGCCTCCAGATGCCCCCCAGGTGCGGAGTCATTCTGGCCGATCTAACGAACTATAGGGGCATCTATTTAATCCTGCACGGCTCTGCGCGAGTGTTGCCGTTGTTCAGGGCAAGGCGACGAATGCAGCGAAATGACGAGTCCTTTTCAAATTCGTCAACACCGCACTGGACGGCGGCAACCCGCGCCCTTCGGGGGCTGCCGGATGATCTCGACTCGGTGTCGCCGACGTTTGACTTGACCCGTCAGGCCTGCAAGTCGGCTTCGTGATTCGAAACCATCCGGTAGCCCAGAGTGAGCACCGGATTAAATAGATGCCCCTGATGTACGAACACGCCCCAGATATCGATAGCAACTGGCATATTGGTATCGGTGCCAGTATTCCGG
The DNA here is from genome assembly GCF_030688925.1 of Oceanobacter sp. 3_MG-2023. Lineage (NCBI taxonomy): Bacteria > Pseudomonadati > Pseudomonadota > Gammaproteobacteria > Oceanospirillales > Oceanospirillaceae > Oceanobacter > Oceanobacter sp. 3_MG-2023. The sequence continues at coordinate 15,512 of NZ_JAUYVX010000022.1, read as the reverse complement.
CATCACACAAGGAAGCCGTTTATGGGGCAGCTTTGCCGGATGGCTTCCGGTTGCATTTATTGGGGTCGGGGGAGTATGCCCGGTTGAGAGTGCAAGGAGGAGAGGCCGGATTGCGGGGCGCTCTGAGTTGGCTGCTGAATGATTGGTTGCCAACATCTGGTTATGAGCTGGGCGAAGGGCTTTGCCTGTTTGAGCGGTTGCAGTTCTCACCGTTTGTGGCGCCAGACCAGACGCTGGTCGATATCCTGCTACCGGTTGAAGCACTGGTATAAACCAGCGCTTTCTTGCGGTCGCGGGTGATAACAGCACAGGCACACGACATAAATACACGGTATAAGCGAACATCCGTTAGCAACAAATCGTCGGACAACAAGCAAGTTCGGCACCTACCTTTCTGACATATTCTGCATTTTCCCCTGCATGAGCCTGATTCTGATGACTGTCGCCAGCGGTGGCTCCCCGGCCTTTCGTAACGGTATGATGGTCAGAAACGGGATCATTATCTCGACTTGCCTTGCGTGAGTGACCACTCACAACAACCATGGGCAAGAGATACGGGGAAACACCATGCAGAATGTCAATTGGATACGTCGGGTCAAACTGCAGCAGTTACGTGCGGTGCTGGCGCTGGCAGACAGTCCCAGTCTGGTACAGGCATCGGAAGCCCTGAATCTCAGCCAGCCTGCCGTCAGTAAAATACTACGTGAACTGGAAACCGACCTGGGCGTGGAGCTGTTTACCCGTACCAGCCGGGGCAGCCATACCACGCCGATGGGCGATATGCTGGTTGAGCGGGTGAAGGTAATCTTTTCCCAGTTGGAACGGGTGGCTCAGGAAATTCATGACATCAATGAAGGCCTGAGTGGGCATGTGGTGGTTGGTGTACTACCAGCCGGTGGTGCTGACTTTTTGCCCCGGGCACTGGCGAGCTTGTACCGTCAATATCCCGGTATTCGGGTCACTATTATCGAAGGCACCTACGACAGCCTGATTCCCCAGTTGCAGCAAGGGGCGATTGAAATGATCGTTGGACGTATTCCGGCTTACCGCTTTCGTGATGGTCTGGCCGTCGAACCCTTGTATGAAGAAACCATTACCTTTGCGGTTTGTCCGGATCATCCCTTGCTGGCCCGGCCCGACGTTACCTTGAAGGACCTGCTGGATTGGCCGTGGATCATGCCATTGCCTGATACCACCCTGCGGCAAATGGTCGAAAGCGCATTCCATGATGCCGGGCTGGATTTGCCCCAAGCCCCGTGCGAATCCATCTCAGTGATTACCAATCGTCGTTTGATTATGGCCACGGATTATATTGCGGCTTTTCCGAGCCAGGTGATCCAGACGGATCTGGATACCGGGCTGCTGGCAGCAATCCCGGTCAACCCTGCCAAATCGTTTGGAGCGGTGGGCATCAGTCAGGTGAAAGAGCGGCCGCTGTCGCACGCCGCCTTGCGGCTGGTCGAAGAACTGCGCGGGGTTGCCGGACGCTACGATCACAGCAGTGACTGAAGGCCCTGCGTGACAGAGGCCCGTCGCGCTTGTCTTTGGTGACGGCTATTGCTTTTTGTTATGGCTGGATGCTTATTATTCATTACCAGTGATAGGGGGGGTGTAATACAGTCGGTTCATAAGCTGTTCACCGGTTCAGTCCAGCGCTGATCCCTGTGGATGACAAACAATAAAAATAAACAGGAGTCTGACGATGTCCGATATTACCGACGTCCGTTACGTCCGTTTTGGTACCCGTAATTTACCCGCCGCCATCGACTTTGCCACGCGTATTGTCGGTCTGCAATTGGTACGGCAAGAGCACGGCAGTGCGTATTTTCGTTCCGATGATCGCGACCATACCCTGTGTTATTTCGAAGGTGATCCCAGTGATCATACTCTCGGTTTTGAAGTCAGCGATGGCCATCAGCTGGAGCTGGCAGCTGCCGAGTTGGAGCAGCATGGCTTGTTCCCGCGATTTGGCACGCCAGAAGAATGCGAGCAGCGTTATGTGCATGCGTTTTTAACCTTCAGCGATCACACCGGTAACAAGATTGAATTGGTGTGGCGCCCCCATGCCAGTGGACGGCGTTATTTCCCCAGCCGTGACGCAGGCATTACCGGCTTCAGCCATGTGGGCCTGTGTTCAAAAGATCCGGCCCGTGATGAGCAATTCTGGACATCGATCTTTAATGCCCGGGTCAGTGACTGGATCGGGCCGTCGGCCCTGTTACGGCTGGATGCGATTCATCACCGGCTGGCGCTGTTTCCAACTGATCGTTCCGGTGTTCAACATATTAATCATCAGGTTGAGAGCATCGACGACATCATGCGCTCCTGGTACTTCCTGAAAGAGCAGGGTGTCAAGGTTGTGTTTGGCCCTGGTCGCCACCCAACGTCAGGGGCCAGGTTCCTCTACTTTGAAGGGCCAGAAGGCATGATCTACGAATATTCCTGTGGCGTATCCGAAGTGGATGAAGCCACTCATCGGCCGCGGCAATTCCCTCTGGAGCCATCCGGTTTCTGCATGTGGGGGTCCAAACCCGATATTGCCGAGTTCAAGAGTTAAGCCGGTACATACCGTCCCTCGATAACGAGATTTTATTTATGACGACACGTCCTCATTCACTGGAGGAGAGCACTATGGTGCCTGCTGCCAGCCAAATTCTTGTCCGTCGCGCTGCTCGTGCACTGGATCGTCATGGTCTGGTTCACGCTTATGGCCATTGCAGCACACGGCTCAGTGACAGCCACTTTCTGGTGTGTGCCCCCAAGCCCATGGGAACGATTGGGCCGCAAGATGACGGCACCATCGTCCCGATCTACGGCGATTTGCCTGAGCATGTGTTAGGGGAAGTGCGCATACACCGTGAAATTTATCGCCGTCGCCCGGAAGTCGGAGGGGTTGTGCGCAGTATGCCGCCTTCGGCGATGTCGCTATCGGCATTGGGGCGTACACCTCGGGCCTTGCACGGTATGGGCAGTTACTTTGCACCGGCTCCGGCACTCTGGGATGACCCGCAACTGATTCGTACTGACGCGGCCGCCAATGCCCTGGCCGATCAGCTGGGTGATGGCAATGCCATTGTGATGCGTGGTAATGGCGTGGTCACGGCATCGGTCTCACTGGAAGAAGCGGTGTCCCTGACCTGGTATCTGGATGACGCCGCCCGCATCGAACTGGACTGTCTGGCCCAGGCACACTCCGTGCGGGAGTTGAGCGCGGAAGAAGCGCAACAGCGGGCGACCCGCAGTGGCCGTATTTTTGAACGTATGTGGGATTACCTGACCTGGGGAGACCCGGAATGAACCCGCTGGCGGCTTCGGGAGCATCCGCTATCGGTGGCGTCGAAACCGCCACGGATACCTCAGCTTCTTGCCCTGACCCAACAGGAGTTCTGATCATGTTATCCAAGTGGAGTGACCGTCTGGCGCGGCTGGAACTGGCGGCGGCCGGGGCGATGCTGACTCTGGTGCTGGGGTTGTTATTACTCAATATCGTGACGCGTGCCATTGGCCAGGCGTTGTTCTGGATTGATGAGGCGGCGGTGTTGGGCATGGTCTGGATGGTTTTTTTGGCCAGCGCCGCCAGCTTGCACAATGGCACCAATATCGCGATGACGCTGGTGATTGAACGGCTGCCAGAGCGTCTGGCACAGCTGATGGCCGTTGTGGTGAACGCCACTCTGCTGGTGTTTGTGGGGGTGCTGTTATGGATGTTGTGGCGCTGGTTTGACCCGTTGACTCTCTGGAGTATGGGGGGTGATACCTCGGCTTATGCCGCATCCACGTTCAACTTTATTTATGACGAACCGACGATGACGCTGGGCTTCCACAAGGTCTGGTTTTGGCTGGTGCTGCCGGTGTTTGCCCTGGGGTCTGTGTTTCACCTGGTTGTCCGGTTGCTGAACAGTGTGAAAGACCTGACTGCTCTGACGGTCTCCACGACACAAGGAGAACAATAATGGTGATTTCCAGCTTTTTGGTCTTGTTGGTGATCGGGATGCCGATTGCTTTTCTGCTGGCTATTACAGCATTGATCTACATTTTCAGCAGCGACAACCTGGTACTGCTCAGTTCCTACCCCCAACAGCTGTTCGGCGGTCTGGAAAATTACGGTTTACTGGCGCTGCCGCTGTTTATTCTGGTGGGTGAATGCATGAATGAAGGCGGCATTGCCAGGCGCTTGATGGTAATGGCAATGGCCTTGATCGGCTCAGCACGGGGTGGTCTGGCGTATGTGAATCTGCTCTCCAATATGATGATGGCATCCATTCTTGGCTCCACCGTGGCACAGATCACCATTATGACCCGTGTCGCCGTGCCGGAGATGGAGAAGGCGGGTTACCCCAAAGATATGGCCGTGGCATTAACGGCGGCTGGTGGCCTGTTAGCGCCGATTATTCCACCTTCCATGCTGTTTGTGATTTTTGGGGTGATTGCCCAGATTTCCATCGGTGACCTCTTTATTGCCGGAATTATTCCGGGGCTGTTACTGGGGCTGGCATTTTTTGCGCTGCTGGGCTGGATGGCCCGTCGCCATGATTTCCCCGCCAACGAACGTATGAGCTGGCGTCAGCGGCTGGCCTCTTTCCGTAATGGGTTGGCAGCCGGATTGGTACCTGTGGCCATTATTGGCGGCATTTTATCCGGACTGGCAACACCGACAGAAGCCGCGGCGTTGGCGGTGGTCGTGGCGATACTGGTCGGTCGTTATGTGTACGGTGAATTTGATTTGAACAACCTCTGGCCAGCATTGGTACGGACGGCCCAAAGCTCTGCCATTGTGCTGTTATTGATTGCGGCAGCACAGGTCTTTAGCTGGGTGATTACTTTTGAAAATTTACCGGGCCTGACCGCTGCCTGGTTGCAAGAAGTGTCGTCATCCCCGCTGGTCTTCCTGCTGCTGGTGACCGGGTTGCTGTTGTTGATCGGTATGATTCTCGACCCGATACCGGCGCTGATTCTGGTGGTGCCGGTGTTATTACCCGTCGCGACCTCGGTCTATGGCATCAATCCGTTTCATTTTGGTGTGGTGGTGTGTCTGACGCTGGTACTGGGCTTGCTGACTCCACCGGTTGGTTCAGCGCTGTTTACTGCTTCGGCCCTGTCGGGTGTCAAGGCCGAGCGTATTGCGCTGCTGCTGGGGCCTTATCTGGGTGCCATGCTGCTGGTGATTTTGCTGTTGGTGTTCTTCCCTGTGCTGATAACGGTACTGATCTGAAACAGGAACCGATAACGATCGGGTAACGCACGTTACCCACCTCTGACCACTTGCGGGTCATATTTCTTCAAATAATAACAATGGCAGCTTGTCTGCCCGGAGATACAGATGAAAAAAATAACAGGCTATCTCTCAGCATTGCTGATGGCTTTACTGTTACCGGCAATGGCGTATGCCGATACCTTGCGGCTGGGGTTGATTACGCCACCCAGTCACCAATGGACACTGGCGGCCAAGGCGTTTGCGGCCGATCTGGAAAAGAGCAGCGACGGCAAACTCAAGGTCCTGGTTTTTCCATCCGGACAGCTGGGTAACGAAGCGCAAATGTTGCAACAGTTACAGACCGGGGCGTTGGATATGGCATTTCTGACGGCAGGGGAAATGGCCAACCGGCGTCCGGATTTTGCTGCACTGTTTGCGCCGTATTTGGTGAATACCCCCGAAGATGCGATGTTTTTGCTGCATGGCAAAACAGCCACCGGCATGCTGGATGAGTTAAAAACCCTGGGGCTGGTGGGGTTGGGTTACGGCATGGCAGGATTCCGCCAGATTGTTATGCGCGACGAAGTCCACAGTGTTGATGATCTGAAAGGCAAGAAAGTCCGGACAATCCCGATTGCACCTGAGCGTGATTTTTGGGTGAAAATTGGCGCTGCTCCAACACCGATTCCTCTGCCTGGGCTTTACGATGCCTTTGCCAATGGGCAGGTGGATGGTATGCAAATCGATTTTGAAGGTACCTGGAATGCCCGTTACCTGGCCTCTGCGGGCAGTGTGATTCATTCTTCCCATATGTTGTTACCCATGGTGGGGGTGGCATCAGGCAAACGCTGGGCTGGATTAAGCGGTGACGACCGGAATCTGGTCAAGTCATTGGTGGGCAAACATCTGGATCAGGTATTTTCGATCTATTCTGAACTGGATCAGGACTACCTGGCCAAGATCAAAACCTCGGATGTGCCTGTGACCAAGGTTGGTCGTGAGTTTTTTGGGGATGCGGTGGACCGTTGGTATAAGGAATGGCGTAAAAAAGCACCGGCACTCAAGGCATTGGAAGCAGAAGCTGCGGCGCTGTAGCCTGATACCGGTAGCTGCTGTGCTTGAGTAACCCAGAAGAACGAACGCCCGTCAGGGCGTTCAGTCATCCTCATCGTCGTCGTCATCCAGATTGCGAATGATCGGACGATACACTTCAACACGATCGCCGTTTTTCAGCGGTGTATCCGGCTTGGCAAGCTTGCCAAAAATCCCTACCCGCTGTTGCTCAAGATTAATGTCGGGGTAGTGCTCCAACAGGCCGGATTGCGCGACCGCATCGGCCAGCAAGCAGGGTTCTTCGACGTCGAGTTCAATCCAGGGTTGGTTGTTGCCAATGGCATAAACAACGCTGATGTGCATGGCGTGTTCCTTTCGTATTGATCCAACAGGTTGGTGTTGTGTCATCGCCCGGTGTTCAGCAGTGGCTCTGGATTGTCACCAGACCATCGTTACTGGAAGAAGACAAGCGGCGATCAATCATGCGTTTGATAACAATCAGAAACCCGAGCGCCATAAAGGCACCAGGGGGCAAAATGGCCAGTAATATGCCCGAATAATGAGGGATCACTTCGGTTTCCAGCCAGGCAAAATGACTGCCGAGCAGCAGTGACGCATTGGCAAACAAGGTGCCACTGCCGATGATTTCACGCATGGCACCCACAGCCACCAGTACCCAGGTAAATCCCAATCCCATCGAAAGCGCATCTGCCGCCGCCAGATGCACCGGTTGTTTGCTGGCGAAGCTTTCGGCGCGGCCAAAAATGGCACAGTTGGTAACAATCAAAGCGATAAATAACCCAAGCACCTTGTACAAATCATGCAAGAAAGCATTGATGGCCATATCCACCATGGTGACCACGGTGGCAATCAATACAATCAGTACCGGAATACGTACTTGTGGGCTGATCACCCCGCGGACTGCTGAAATCATGATGTTGGTAATCATCAGCACCGCCAGGGATGCGATACCCATGCCCAGGCCATTGGTGGCGCTGGTAGTCACTGCCAACAGTGGACAGAGGGCCAGCATTTGCCCCATGGCCACGTTGTTGTCCCACATGCCTTCACGAAAAATCTGCCGGTACTGGTTCATTGCAAAATCTCCTGTTCGTTGCCGGTGATGGCTACCGAAGACGGCTGCTGGAATTGAGGCTGTTGTTGACGCCATTGTTCGATCAGTAACAGGCCTTGATGCACGCCCTTGACCACGGCTCGGGGGGTAATGGTGGCACCGGTAAACTGGTCGAAGCGGCCGCCGTCTTTCTGTACGGCCCACTGCTGTTCCGGGGTGTTGGCAAGTGATGCGCCATCAAAACCCGTGATCCAGTCACTTTTGGGACGTTCGATCTTATCGGCCAGTCCGGGGGTTTCCTTATGGCTGATGATACGGACCCCTAACAGTTCCCCGTCTGGGGTGGTGGCCATAATCATATCGATGATGCCGCCCCAGCCCGCGATGCTGATCTGCAGGGCCAATGCGGTGATATCGCCGTCTTTGCGTGCCAGCATCAGAGTTGCGGGGCCAGACAGCACCGGACTGGACAGCTGTTCCGTATCATTGAGCGGATCGTTGTCGTAATAGCTCTGTGGCAGCACCTGAGCCAGCATGGCCAGCTTGTCGGCAGTCAGATGGTCCGCGATGGTCTGATGCGTACCCAGGTTACCAACGACCAGCAGCAGGCTGACGATGGCGCAGGCACCTCCCAACAGCAGAGCCTGATACAGGGGCTGGTCGCGAAATGCGGCAGTGGGTGCGGATTGTGTTGTTTGATCCAGTGGTTGTTCCATGTCATACCACCCTGCGCTGTGCCGGTGTGTGTTTGATGGCGTCGCCAGAATGACGTCGGCCATAAGCCCGAGGTTTGGTCACGCGATCAATCAGCGGAGCCAGTGCGTTCATCAGTAAAATGGCGAAGGCGACCGCTTCGGGAAAGCCACCCCAGCTGCGAATGGCAAACAGTACAACGCCGCAGCCAGCTCCAAAAATCAGCTTGCCTACCGGTGTTGACGGTGAGGTCACGTAGTCAGTGGCGTAGAAAAAAGCACCGATCATGACGCCACCAGAGGTCAGATGAAACAGGACGCCGGGGTAGGATTGTGGGTTGCTGAGATTGCCGAGCCAGGCCAGTAAAGCCAGCGTACCAAGCAGAGAGACCGGGATATGCCAGCTGATCGTGCGGGTTATTAATAACCAGATGCCCCCGAGCAGTACCAGTAACGTGGAGGTTTCACCCAGACTGCCACGGGTCAACCCCAGGAAAGCGTCGTAAAGAGAAAAGTCCTGGCTGAGCATTGCGGCCAGGTCGGCCCCTCCGGCTGCGGCGGCTTTACTGGCACCGAGCCAGGTTGCACCTGTGATGCCGTCGGCGGCGTCACTCATCCAGGGCTGACCGGCAAAGATAATAGCGAAGGCATCGGCCAGACCAGGGGCGTTGGCGCTATCGATCGGCGTGACATTGACCCAGGTTGTAAGCTGCACCGGAAACGAGATCAGCAAGGCGATACGGGCCAGCAGCGCCGGGTTAAAGACATTTTGGCCAATACCGCCATAAATCTGTTTGCCGATGGTGATGGCAAAAAAAGCACCACCGACGGCAATCCACCAGGGAGCCCAGGGTGGCAGGGTCAGGGCCAGTAGCCAGCCGGTCAACAAGGCTGAACCATCCCACAAACGGCTGAGTGGCTGTTGCTGTACATACAGACAAGCCAGTTCGGTCAGAATCGCAGCCAGACAGGTGGTGACAAACATCACCACGGCTGGCCAGCCAAAACAATAGAACCCCCACAGACTGACGGGCGTCAGTGCCAGACAGACACGCAGCATGATGCGATCAATACTGGAGCGGTCGTGGGCATGGGGGGAAGCGGTGGGAATATACTGGGCGTCGGCGGTCATGATCATGCTCCCGCGTGGTCGGTGGTAGGGGCCGTTTCGGCTGTATCAGCGGTGTCAGCCGCTACCGTCGTGGGGGCGGCTGCCTTACGCGGTTTTTTGGCTTTGGCCTTGGCTTTTTTCGCCTGTTTGGCGGCTTCCTTGGCTGCTGCTTCCCGTTCCAGCCGTTCTTTACGGGCGGCCATCAGTTCCTGGGTGTAGCTCAGTTTCTGCTGGCTGGCACGGCTCTCGGCCAGCTCACCTTTGGCGTATTCGAAATACTGCACCAGCGGGATATGGGAAGGGCAGACGTAGGAACAGGAGCCACACAGAATACAGTCACGCAAACCGGCATCCTGAGCGCTGTCGAAGTCGTCCTGTTTTGAGTTGCGAGCCATTTCCAGCGGCAGCAGTCCCATCGGGCAGGCATCCACACAACGGCCACAACGGATACATGGCGATGGCATATGTTCGTTGACTTCGGCTTTGGTTAACGCCAGTACCCCGGAGCTGCCCTTGATCAGGGGAACCTCTGTGGTGGGCAAGACCTGGCCCATCATGGGGCCTCCCATCAGCAAGCGGGCGGGTGTTGTGGTGAGTCCGCCGCACTGTTCAAACAGGTAATGAATCGGAGTGCCCAGCAACGCTTCGACGTTCCGTGGTTCGCCAACACAGCCTCCGGCAACGGTCGTTACCCTGGAAATCAGGGGTTTGCCATGGATCAGGGCTTGCTGAATGGCGTATACGGTGGCGACATTATGAACCAGAACACCAATGTCATTACTGCGTTTTCCGGCGGGTACTTCCAGTCCGGTAACGGCCTGGATCAGTTGTTTGGCCGATCCCATTGGATAGCGGGCGGGCACCACCACGATTTCAATCGCCCCGACATTGGCAGCCGCTTCTTGCAGGGCAGCAATGGCCTGGGGCTTGTTGTCTTCAATGGCGATAACGGTGCGGTAGGCTTCGATAATGTAGCGTACCAGTCGCGCACCTTCGACAATCTCGGCGGCGCGCTCACGCATCAGGCGATCATCCGTGGTCAGATAGGGTTCACACTCACTGCCATTGACAATCAGGGTCTTGATTTCAAAACGACGGCCCTGACGCAACTTGATGGCGGCAGGGAAAATAGCGCCCCCCATCCCGACAATGCCGGCTTGCTCCACCAGGGTGGCCAACGCTTCCTGTGGCATCGAAAACGGGTCAGCGGGTGGCTGCAGTGTTATCCATTCATCCTTGCCATCCGGTTGTAAAATAATGGCATTGGCAGGCAGCCCTGATGGGTGGGGCATGGTAATGGTGTCTATCGACGTAATCGTGCCTGAGGTCGGAGCGTGAATATTGGCTGAAAAACGCCCTGCGGCAGCAGCAATACGCTGACCCTTGAGTACACGCTCTCCGGCTTGCACCAGCGGCCTGGCATCTTCGCCGGAATGCTGGCAGAGCGGCAACCAGAGGGTGTCGGGCAAGGGCAACTGACTGTTGATAACCAGCCGGGCACTGTCGATTTTATGGCCGTCGGGGTGGACGCCACCACGGATTTTTCCTAGTCCGAATAACATATCAGGCTGCCTCGGGTTTCGACCAGTGCCAGCGTTCCAGCGTCACCGGTGCTGTGTTCAGGCTGATGCAGTCTTCCGGACAGGCTTCAAGGCATTGGCTGCAACCCGTGCAGGCCTTGGCGACCACAACATGAATCTGTTTGCTGGCACCGACAATGGCATCGGTGGGGCAAGCCTTGTAGCAGCGAGTACAACCGGTACAGAGGTTTTCATCGATATTGGCCAATAGCGGTTGCGGGGACTCTCCCAGTGTCGACATATCGACGTCGAGCAGGCGAGCAAGGTTTTCCGCCAGCGCCCGGCCTCCCGGAGGACAGCAGGTAACGGCGGCGTCGCCGTTGGCAATGGCTTCTGCCGCCGGGGTGCAGCCAGGAAAACCACACTGGCCGCATTGGCTGCCAGGTAACATCTGTTCGATCTCTTTTACGATAGGATCGTCATCACCCGTGGCAAAGTATTTGGCGGCCAGACCCAACAGGCCTCCAAGCACCAGGCCTAAGAGAGTGAGTACCAAGGTTGCGATCAACATAATGCCTCCTGAAGATCCTGTGCCGGTCTGCTCCGGCGTGAGTGGTAAGAAACAACACGGCGTCGAGGACGGCGCATTCAGATCATTCCGCTAAAGCCCATAAATACCAGCGACAACGAACCGGCAGTCACCAGACTGATCGGCGTGCCACTGAACAGCTCAGGTACATTGGCCAATGCCAGCCGCTCCCGCAGTCCGGCAAACATCACCATGACAATGACAAAGCCGAGGGCGGAGCCGAGGCCAAACATCAGGCTTTCGACCAGGTTGTGCTCCTCGGTGATATTCAGCAGTGCTACCCCGAGTACAGCGCAGTTGGTCGTAATCAGCGGCAGGTAAATACCCAGTGCCTTGTGCAGCAGGGGGCTGGCCCGGCGGATCAGTACCTCGGTGAATTGCACCACTGCCGCAATAATCAGAATAAAGGACAGGATGCGCAGGAATTCGATATCCAGAGGCTGTAGTAGCCAGTGTTCAATCATCCAGCTGCATAGCGCCGAGAGCGTCAGTACAAAGGTGGTGGCCAGGCTCATGCCCCAGGCAGCGGATACATTGCTGGAGACACCCATCAAAGGGCACAGACCCAGGAACTTCACCAGTACGATGTTGTTGACCAGCGATGTGCTGACCAGAATCAACAGATATTCCATAAGGTCTCCTGAAATTCGGCGGGTCGGTCGTATGAGCACAAAATTGCATTTCCTGTGCCATGGATTTGAGGCGAATGCTGTTGTCGCAGGTAAGCGACAAAGGAATGACTGAGAATGGTGCGCAAGGCCTGATAACAGGGCATTTGATAGAAAAACGACAAAGATTCAGCTTGTAGGGTTTGCGACAATTGGCAAAAAACCGGAAAAAGCCTTTGTCGTATTGACGACAAATGTCGGCGGCATTGTCGGGCTATTGACAGAGAACATGGGCCTCTCAGTTAATTTTTATCGCGGCATACTCCTTGCTCCAACCATTAGGGTATAGCAATACGTCACCTTATCAGGAGCTGTTATGAGTAACGTCAGACTCTCGCAAGAACAGGCTGCCGCCGCCGGGCTAGAAGAAAAAGACCTGGCAGAAAAAGGCATCAGTGAAATTCATCCCGAAGGTGTGCTGCTGCCCGAAGAGGTTTTTTTTCAAGCGGTGGAGCATTCGCCTGTCGCTATTTCCATTACGGATCTGAAGGCCAACATTCTTTACGTCAATCGTGCCTTCACCCAAGTGACCGGGTATGGCGAGGATGAAGTCCTGGGGCACAACGAGTCGATCCTTTCCAATCACACCACCCCGCGCATTGTGTATCAGGCGTTATGGGGTCGTCTGGCGCAACAGAAATCCTGGACCGGCATGATGCTGAATCGGCGCAAGGACAAGCGTCTTTATCTTGCCGAGCTGACCGTTGCGCCGGTGATCAATGAAAACAACGAGACACTTTATTACCTCGGTATGCATCGTGATGGTTCCGATATGCACGAGCTGGAACAGCGGGTAATGAATCAGAAACTGATGATGGAAGCGGTGCTGAATTCAGTACCGGCGTCGGTACTGGTACTGGACGAGCATCATCGCATTGTATCGGCCAATCCCAGTTTCCGAGCCTTGGCCTCTGAGCTGCTGCATGACGAGCCGCTGGAAACCGTGGTGAATGTTATCGGTACCAAATTGGGGTCAGCCTACGAGCAGTTGCTGGAAGATCGCCGCAGCTTCGATGACAAGGAATTCTCGCTGGATTACGGCCGTAGCCGCGGACGCTGGTATTCCTGTTTTGGCACCACTATCGATGTGAAATGTGAAGAAGCGGACGGTTTTTTTGAACAGACCGTACGCCACTACGTGTTGTTGATGATCAATGACATTACCGATATCCGTCGTCGTCAGGAAGAAATCCATCTCAACGCACTCAAGGCGCTGATGGCGGAAGAAGACCTGGTACAAGGCATGCGCGAAACCGTAAATGGTGCCATTCACCAGATGCAGGGGCCGGTCAACTTACTGGGTACCGCGGTCAGCATGTTACAACGGCGCACCGGCGATCACCGTGATGACGCCTTGTTGGGTGCCCTGGAAGAAGCATTGGCCTCGGGTAACAGTGCGATGGATAACATGCGGGATGCAATGCCCGACGCACTGGAAGAGAGCAAGAAACCAGTCAATATTAATGAACTGCTGAGGGAGTCGCTGGCATTGTCTACAGAAGGACTATTAGCACAAGGAATCACCGTCGATTGGCAACCGGCGTTGCATTTACCAGCAGTGATTGGCAGGGAGCGGCGTTTACGCAGCATGTTCAAACAACTGCTCGACAATGCGGTCGACGCCATGAGCGATCGCGCAATTCGACGGCGTGAGTTGAGCATTATTACTCGCAGCGAAACAGATGGTGTGTGCTGTGAAATCATCGATACCGGCCCTGGTATTGCGCCGCCATTACAGCTCAAGGTTTTTGAGCCGTTCTTCAGCACCAAAACCTCGGGTAATGGTTGTCGGGGCATGGGACTGCCAATGGTGCACGATATCGTTACGGATCATTCCGGCACCGTGCATATTGATCTGTCCCACCGAACGGGATGTCGAGTAGTCGTACGTCTCCCGTTTGTTTCGGCACTTTAGGAGGCAAACATGATGACAACCTCCCGATTAGCGGCTGGCAAACGCATTAACAGCAAATCCGAGCTGATGGAGCGACAGTTCCGTTGCCTGGCTGAAGTGGCTGGCGTGTTATCAGCAGCCAGCACCATTGAAGAAACCCTGACAGGGATTCTGGCGGTTTTACACAATCACGGCGGCTTGCAGCACGGTGTAATCAATCTGTTTGACCCGGAAAACAGCACCTTGCAAGTAGGCGCTGTGTATCGTGATAGCGATGGGGGCGGCAAGGCTCCATCGGTCAAATACCAGCCCGGCGAAGGTATTGTTGGCCGCGTTCTGTCGAGTAACCAGTCGATTGTGCTGGGGCGTATTTCCAGCGAACCACGATTTCTTGATCGGCTGGAACTCTACGATCTGGAGCTGCCTTTTATCGGTGTGCCGATTCGGGATGCCAAAGGCAAGGCGATTGGTGTTCTGGCAGCTCAACCTGACGTTCCGGCGGATGACTATCTGGCCGAGCGTACCGAGTTTATGACCGCTGCGGCCAACCTGTTATCCCAGACAGTCCGTCTACTGGTCAATCAGGAAGAAGGCCAGACCATTGCCCGGGAGCGCGATGAGCTGCGCCGTGAGGTTCGGGTCAAATATGGTTTTGACAATATGGTGGTCGGCCACTCCGATGGCATGCGCAGGGTCTTTGACCAGGTACGTCGGGTCGCCAAGTGGGACAGCACCGTACTGATTCTGGGCGAGTCCGGTACTGGTAAGGAGCTGATTGCCAACGCCATTCACTATAATTCGCCGCGAGCGCACAGCCACTTTGTCTGTCTTAACTGTGCTTCCTTGCCAGAAAACCTGCTGGAATCCGAATTGTTCGGCCACGAAAAAGGCGCTTTTACCAATGCCGTCAAACAGCGCAAAGGGCGTTTTGAACAAGCGGATGGTGGCACCTTGTTTCTGGATGAAATTGGTGAAATCTCGGCTCTGTTCCAGGCCAAGTTATTACGTGTATTACAAGAAGGTGAGCTGGAACGGGTAGGGGGTGGCCAAACCATCAAGGTCAATGTCCGTATTGTTGCCGCTACCAATCGCAACCTGGAAGAAGAAGTCGAAAAAGGCCGCTTCCGTGAAGATCTTTATTATCGCCTGAATGTGATGGCAATCCAGTTGCCACCGTTACGTGAACGGCTGGTGGATGTTCCGGAACTGGCTACCTTCCTGCTCGACAAGGTTTCGCGTCAGCAAGGGCGTCCCTTGCGTCTGACTGACAATGCCATTCGTATCCTGATGAGTCATGACTGGCCCGGCAATGTCCGGCAGCTCGAAAACTGTCTCGAACGGGCGGCAGTGATGAGTGAAGAAGGCATTATCGACAGCGATGTGATTGCCTTGCCGGATCATCAGCGCCAGACGATGGCCAGCAGCCATAGTCATTCAGGCTACAGTCATCCGTCCCCGGCCTCAGCGACCAGTGTTGACCTCGACAACCCGGAAATGGATGAGCGGGAGCGTCTGATTGCCGCTCTCGAACAGACCGGCTGGGTACAGGCTAAAGCCGCCCGCCTGCTGAATATGACACCGCGTCAAATTGCCTATCGGATCCAAACCATGAAAATCAACGTGCGCAAGCTATAGGGGACATCCATTTAATCCTGCACGGCTCTGCGCGAGTGTTGCCGTTGTTCAGGGCAAGGCGACGAATGCAGCGAAATGACG
>NZ_JAUYVX010000021.1:0-40648 GCF_030688925.1 Oceanobacter sp. 3_MG-2023 | reverse complement strand
GTTTTACCATGGTCAACGTGACCAATAGTACCTACGTTTACGTGGGGTTTGGAACGTTCAAACGTTGCCTTAGCCATGACCTTCTCTCTCTTACGTGGTAGTAGATTTCAGACCGTCAGATACACAAAAAGGCAGGCATTAGCCTACCTTTCTGCAATTTAATCAATGGTGCTGATACCCAGAATCGAACTGGGGACCTCATCCTTACCAAGGATGCGCTCTACCGCCTGAGCTATATCAGCAAATTTTGTAACCTGGAGCGGGTAGCGGGAATCGAACCCGCATCATCAGCTTGGAAGGCTGAGGTTCTACCATTGTACCATACCCGCGAACCTTCAGGCCGAAGCCGGGACTGTAGGCCTCGCTCCTGTCAAATCATCGACATAGCGCTGATTCTGAATTTGGTGGTGGGGGCTGGATTCGAACCAGCGAAGCTTTCGCGTCAGATTTACAGTCTGATCCCTTTGGCCGCTCGGGAACCCCACCGAAGTGGCGCGTAATATATGACTGGAACCGATAGCTGTCAACACTTTTTGTTATTTATATCCATTTTTTTGTCTTCTCCGGTTATGACACCCGGATGGACGTCCCTACTGGCACTGGCTCATTTGCCAGCTGACCGCTTTATCGTCTGCCATGATACGTTGTCGTAACCGCTCGCCCATCTCATCACTGACAGGGATTTCCAACCAGAACTCTTCTACAACATCCAACACTTCACGCAGGGCAACCGGAATATTGTATTGCTTGACCCGTTCCACCAGCCTTTCTGCAGACTCCCGTTGCCGGAACAATCCCAATGACACCCCTTCAGACAACTCACCCTTGGTAATGATGTAGCTGTCGATACCACGCCGCTGTAACTCTTTCAGGATCCGCATCGCCGCATCCCGGCTTGCCCGGGGCGGTACGTGCACCCAGAACTCACGAGGTTCCCCGCCCGGCAACTCGGTTCTGCTGGTCCGGCCATTCATGCCGAGCGCAGCCGCACGGGCTTTTGCATGGCGCGCACTCAGCTCATCCTTATAAGGGCCAAGAACAAAGCAGTGCCTGTTGCTCCTGGTCTCCTGACTACGGATGTCTTTCGCCTTCGGCAGAGTCACCGCGGCTTCAGAAATCAATGTCAGCCGCTGTCCCGAGGCTATTTCAAGACCAGTGGTTGTCTTAACCGGCACCGACTCCTGCTGCCAGAACACAGCCAGAGCTAGCAAGTTACCTGTCACCAGGCAGAAAAATATCCAGCGCATAGGGTATCCAGTCCGTCAAAGATAAGCTCAGGCCAGTAAGGAACGTCGAGTGCGACGGCCAGCCATTCTCCATCACCACCGGTAAAAAAGGGGATATACCCCTCATAGTCTTCCAGCACATTACGCACAAAAGCAACCTGCTGACGCCGCACCCCGGCGGTGACGCATTGCACCGTATCACGACCGGGTTGCAGTTGTTCGCTGGCCATTTCGTCCAGGTACGGGCGTACCCGTTCGGTATTCTGCCAGAGCATCTGTTGCGCCAATGTGAGCCCCGGCACAATAAACCCACCTTCATGCTGATTGTCTGACAACAGAAAATCAACCGTCATCGCAGTCCCGGCATCAACGACCAGTACATCAGCATCGCTGTGCTTGCGAGCACCCAGCATCGCCAGCCAACGATCAACGCCCAGGCGCTCAGGGTTGGGGTAACAATGCTGGAAATCCGTATAGTCCAGTAGTGGGTGAGACAACCACACCAGTCGATCGGCAAATTGCTGCTGCAGCTGCTGATGCAGTCCGGGGTTATCATGCACACTGGCCACCAGCGCACGTCCAACCGCAGGCCATTGCTGGGCAGCCACGTCCGCATGGGCGCAACCACCACGATGAACAACACCACCGTCGCCCTGATAACGCCACTTTATACGGGTATTCCCCGCATCAATTAACAGGACGGACACTCAATTCTCCTGCAATAACCACTTCAATACCGCGGGTGGTTTGCAACAGCAATTCCCCTTTGCGATTCACACCTTTTACGACACCATAACGTGGCTCGGCCAATCCGCTCAAAACAACCTCCTTGCGGTAAAAGACATCCCGTTCAGCCCAATACGCCATCCAGGGACCAAAGCCATCGCGCTGGAATTCATCCACCGCCCAGTTCAGTTGTTGTAACAGCACCGCGGCAACCGTATTGCGTGACAGACCTGGTTGATAATGTCGCAAGGCGGTCCAGGGCTGTTCGATACGCTCCGCATCCTGCTGGTTCAGCGCCAGATTAAGACCAATACCAATAACAATCTGACAAAAACCAGGCTGTGTCTGGCAACCTTCCAACAGAATACCAGCTACTTTTTTATCCTCGATATACACGTCGTTCGGCCATTTCAGCCCAGCCCCTTCAATACCCAGCGCCAGCAGTGCTTTCTCGAGGGCAATGGCCACCATCAGGCTCAAGCCTTCCTGTTCAGCCAAGGTACCTGGCAGCGTCACCAGAAAAGACAGGTAGATATTTTTTCCAAACGGGCTGACCCAGTGGCGACCGCGTCGACCGCGTCCCTGATGCTGCTTCTCTGCCAGAACCGCATAACGCTTGCCCAAATGATCCGGCGCCCGCTGATACAACCAGCTGTTGGTGGAATCCACATCCAGCAAGATATCCAGCCGATCCAGCCGATCTGACATCTGCTGCTCGATACTGGCCTGATCGAGCAGCTCGATGGCATCCTGCAGCCGATAACCTTTACCTTTAACAGAAGAATAGGGAATATCCAGCTCATCCAGCTTTTTCATCTGCTTCCATATGGCGGCCCGACTGACCCCCAATATCTGCCCCAAGTCGTCCCCGGAATGAAAACGACCATCGGACAGTAACGCCAGTAACTGACTGAGCATTGGCACAACTCCCGCTAAATAACCGGGCGACTATAGCAGAAGGTTCGCGGCGCCAGAACGTCAAGCCTCATCGGGAAACAAGACAGTCAGCCGGAAACAGAAAGACAGCCAGGCATCGGTGAGACAACAACAATCGCATCCCTCCGTTACCACACACATTCAGAACAGGATAAACGGCCCTGACAACGCACTGTGGGAACCACAGAAAAGTTATTCGATATCAGCCAGGCCCTGATTAAAATGGATTTCGATCGCGTGCTGGATATCGCTCACGGTAGGAGGTTTTTCCGTGTGAACCAGGACGATAATCGACTGCGCCTGGACATGTTCATCTCCATCCGGGTGGGTAAATACCTCCCCTTCTTTTGAGACAAACGCCAACGGGGTACCGAGATTATTTTGTACCACCGCATTCACCACATCAGCCCAACGTTCTCCCTCCAGCCAAACGGGATAACGCACGGCATGATCATCCTCATGGGTGAACATATCTTCAATAATCCGCTCAACGCCGGGGGCCACCATCGCCCGGACAATAATTTCCGGATATGAACGAATGGGTCGTAACAATGCCTTGATCTTCAAGTCCCGCAAACGCGCCCGATTGGCGTCGTCCACAACTTCGGCAATCACCCGCGGCCCCAGATGGCGCTCATACAGACGATAGCAGACATCAAAAGAATAGCTGTCGCTATCCGGAGAATATTCATCCCGCGACAGCACCACAATATGCCGTGCCCGCTCAACACCGGCCCGGGCCAAATCTTCCGGACGACTGGCCAACCCGGTCACATGCACCACCCCCAGCCGTCGTAAACTGTCAGGCAGACCATTGGCAAAGTCCTGATTCAACAGCATGATCGGCGTATCCGTATACTCGCCACTTTCCCGTATCTGGCTGACCATCCTCAAGAAATAGGCTTCATAATTGTACTTCGGTGAATTGATGATCAAAATGTGGTCAGCCATATTCCAGTCCCAGTGTCCGGTGCGGATACGTTCCCGCCGCGCCATTCGAAAATCGACATAATCACTGATCAGGAAAGTCATCAGTGTGATGCCGCAGCCATACATCAGCACAATCGTCATCAGCTGCCCCAACGGGGTTTGTGCCGACACATCCCCATAACCCACCGTCGCCAGCGTGGTCAGCGTCAACCACACCGCCTGCCAAGGGGTCATGGACTCCAGCCACATCATCGCTAACGCATGAACACCCACAAACAACAGCAAGGTTGATGCTGTACGCGTCATTGAACGAAAAATATTCGACTCAGTCTGATACACCGCATGACGAACACGCTGATGCTGACGGATAAAGCGGGAAACAGGATTCATCGCCGTATCATAAACGCAAACCTCAACCGACGGCATCAATAAACCGACGGTCGAACACCGGGTCAGCCACACCAGAACCAGCAGCGGCAGAGAGCCGCGGCCCATCGTCCGTTGTCGCTGTCATTTGTTACACTGCGGCCTCTTTGACATAACACGAGATACACAATGGGATACCACATTTACGGCATCGGTAACGCACTGGTCGATAAGGAATTTGAGGTGGATGACGCCTTTTTTGCCAAAGCGGGCATAGAAAAAGGCCTGATGACCCTGATTGACGAAACGCAACTGACCGGGCTGCTCGGGCAACTGACCGACACCTATGGACTGAAAAAACGTGCCTGTGGAGGGAGTGCTGCCAACACCATTATAGGAGCCAGCTATTTCGGTGCCAAAACCTACTACACCTGTAATGTCGCCAACGACGAATCAGGGGATTTTTATGTCACCGACCTCAAGGCAGCTGGCGTAGACACCAATCTGGGCGACGATCGTGAAACCGGCACCACCGGCAAATGCCTGGTTATGGTTACCCCGGATGCCGAACGCACCATGAATACCTTCCTCGGCATTACCTCAGACCTGCACGCCCGACATATCAACGAAACCGCCATCGCCAGTTCTGAGTACGTTTATATAGAAGGCTACCTGGTGACAGGAGATACCTCGCGGGCAGCCGCCGTTCAGGTACGCGAACTGGCGCGCCAACATGGCGTCAAGGTCGCCATGACCTGCTCTGACCCAGCCATGGTGCAATACTTTCGTGACGGTATTCTGGAAATCATGGGCGACGGTGTTGACCTGCTGTTCTGCAATGAGCAGGAAGCCCAACTGCTAACAGAAACCAGCCATCTGGATGACGCCATTACGGCTTTAAAAACCAAGGCCCACACCTTTGCGGTTACCTGTGGCAAAGACGGCGCCCTGGCCTGGGATGGCGAACAACTGCACCGCATTGCGCCACACAGCGTCACCGCCGTCGACACCAACGGTGCCGGAGATATGTTTGCCGGAGCTTTCCTCTATGCATTGACCCATGGCCATGACTTTGCGGCTGCCGGCCGCTTGGCATCCGCGGCATCAGCACAGGTTGTCAGCCAGTTTGGACCGCGCCTTGAAGCGGCACAGCACGAACCCTTAAAAGCATCACTGACTCAATAATCCGCCAAAGACCCAGGCTCCGGGGATCATTATGTTGTTTGCCTGGCAATCCTGTTGCCCTGCACGCTCCCCGGATTCCACCTGCACGGCAGCACGATGCCCCACCACCTGGTTATTTTTTGTACAATCTGACAGTGCCCGCCCACTCATCATGCCTGAACGTATTTTTCTTCAACTTACACCCAAAGTTATCCACAAAATCTGTGGATAATCTGTCATGTTATTTTCATTTTTACCGGAGCCTATAAGCGATATCAGTAATAATCACTCAGATTATATGATAACCAACTGATTCTCTTGCTGCTAAAAGCTATTCAAAAGCCAATAAAAAAACAAATAACACCTTGTTTTTAAACAAAAAAATAAAAAACCAACAGATTAAAAGACAACACGGTTAATCCATATCATCGTCCCTCATTAGCTGACAAAAAGCATGCCATATCAAAAATTTTATACACAAGATCTGTGGATAAACATTGATTAAGTTGAGGATCAAAGCCTTATAACTCTGTATATATAACAGGGGATATCTATTTAACCCGGTGCTCACTCTTGGCCACCGGATGGTTTCGAATCACGAAGCCGACTTGCAGGCCTGACGGGTCAAGTCAAACGTCGGCGACACCGAGTCGAGATCATCCGGCAGCCCCGAAGGGCACGGGTTGCCGCCGTGCAGGAGTAAATAGATGTACCCGACAGTCAGAGACGGCTTGAGCAGTCAATAGCAGGGTTTGTTGGAAAAGCTACAAAGCAGCAAAGATCTACCGATTACGCTTGTCTGGTTTCCGACACATACCGACACAAAATAAAAAAAACCAGAAAATTCATAATGTTACAGCTCCGACAAACTGGCACAACGCCTGCAAAACCCCGGTATGAGCAACAGCCGTTAATGATATCGAAAATGATCAACGGCAAGTGCCTATTTACCGTCCCAAAAGGAGAACACGCATGGCCAAAATAGGGCTGTTTTTCGGCAGCAACACAGGCAAGACCCGTAAGGTTGCCAAAATGATCAAAAAGAAATTCGACGACGACATCATGGCCGCACCGCTCAACGTCAACAGAACCGAGCCTGATGCCTTTGCCAGCTACGAATATCTGCTGATCGGCACTCCGACTCTGGGCGACGGCGAATTGCCAGGCCTGTCATCAGACTGCGATGCAGAAAGCTGGGAAGAATTTTTACCCAAAATCGAAGATATGGATTTCAGCGGCAAAACCATAGCCATCTATGGCCTGGGTGATCAAGTGGGTTACCCGGATGAGTTTCTGGACGCCATGGGAGAGCTGTACGAGTTTTTCACCGAGCGTGGTGCCAAATTCGTTGGCAGCTGGCCAACCGATGGCTATGAATTTGAACAGTCCGCCGCCTTGTTGGACGATAAATTTGTTGGTCTGGCGCTCGACCTCGACAACCAGACCGGACTGACCGAAGAACGCCTGAATGCCTGGTTAGGCCAGATTGCCCCTGAATTTGGTTTGCCGCTGTAAATTTGCTTTTCCTTCCTCAAAGCCTTGCATGGCCAGTAATCCCCACTGGCCGTGCCTTTTTTTAGTCCTGATCAAACCTTTCAAGCCTTGTTTCTGACCCTTGCGGCCAACAAGCGGTAACTGGTTATCCCCAAACCATAAAAAAAGGCCGCCAGAGGCGACCAAAAAAACAAAACAACAGCTTCCGTCAAATCATCAAACGCATTGGGATGCTGCGGGTAGAGCTTCAGATTTATCTGCAACGTCAACGGTTGCCGTCGGTGTCGGTAAAGGCTCCTGCACCACTTCACCATCACCATATTCTTCCCGCACGCTGAGTTGCGCCGACTCCTCTTCTCCCGACACCTGAACGGTGCACGAAGCCAGATTAGTACGGGATGGCAAGTCAAACATGGTCGACAGCAGCATGGATTCCATCATTCCTCGCAATCCCCTGGCTCCCGTCCCCCGCTTCACGGCTTCCTTGGCAATAAAGGTCAGCGACTCTTCGGTAAAGTCCAATCCGACATTCTGGAAGGCAAACAGCTGGCGGTACTGCTTGGTCAGGGCATTTCTGGGTTCGGTCAAAATCCGTTTCAGGCTGTCGACATCCAGATCCTGCAAAAAGGTAATCACCGGGAAACGGCCGATAAATTCAGGAATCAGGCCAAATTGCAGCAAGTCATCCGGCTGCAGAGCCACCAATAACTGCTCATTACTGATTGCTGAGGCGGTATTGATCGGGGCACTGAAACCAATCCCGGACTTGGGTGGCTGCAACCGTTTGCTGATCAGCTCTGTCAGTCCAGGGAAAGCCCCACCAACAATAAACAGAATATTCTGCGTATTCAGCACCACTTCCTCGCCCCCTTCCCTGCGGCCGGATTTGGAAATGCGAACTTCACTGCCTTCAACCATTTTCAGTAATGCTTGTTGCACACCTTCCCCGGATACGTCCCGGGCACTGGCACCACCACTGCCGCGGCTGGCAATCTTGTCGATTTCATCGATATAGACAATGCCCCATTGGGCTTGCTGAACATCCCCTTCAGCAGCTTCCAGCAGGCGCTTGAGCAGGCTGTCAACATCTTCACCGACATAACCGGCCTGGGTCAGAGTAGTGGCGTCACCGATCACAAAAGGCACACCAATAATTCGTGCCAGGGTTTTGACCAGCAAGGTTTTACCGGTACCAGATGGCCCGGCCAGCAGGATATTGGATTTTTCCAGCTCGACCATATCGCTGCCACCGTTAACCGGTATTCTGGCTTCGGCCTGGCTGTCCTGGAACTTCAAACGCAGATAGTGGTTATAGACGGCGACCGATAGCGTTTTTTTCGCTTCATCCTGACCGATAATGTATTCGTCCAGAAAATCCTTGATCGCCAGTGGCGTTTTTAATTCCGGCTCGGACGGATTCTGGGTACGACGCCCCCAACTGCTAACAACCTGATAGGCCAGCTTGACGCATTGCTCACAAATATGACCGTCGTTACCGGCTATCAGGGGAACTTGAGGGGATTTTTCGATCCCGCAAAATGAACATGTAGGCTGTGCGGAGCTTGGGCTGTCTGCCATGGTGACCTCCTGGATCAGTGCGCCACGCCGACAGTCTCCGGCGCGGCAGGTAATCGACTCAGACGCTGGCGGCGCGCTGTTTCAGCCAGAGCTTCTGGGTACGCTTGTTCTGACGCTGTTGCAATTCCTCTTGCAGGCGAGGCAATACCTCATCCAGAGGCATCAGGGTGGCCGGGTGGATTTTTTCACACCACAATAAATGCCAGCCCAATTCGCTTTCAATCGGACCTCGCAACTCGTCTTCCGACATCGAAAACAAGGCCTTGTCCAGCTCAGGGAACAGGGTGCCGGCACGAACCTCCCCCAACAAACCGCCATTCAGGCTGGTCGGACACTCGGAGTGTTTCAGTGCCTGCTCAGCAAAACGCTTGGGCGAACGCTTCACCCGACGCGTGATCTCCTCCAGACGCTGAAAAGCCGCGTTGCGTTCGTTCTCGGCAAAGCCTTCGTTCACGGTAATCAGAATATGTCGGGCAGTACGGATTTCGGGCTTGGCAAAACGTTCCGGATGCAGGTAATAAAACAAGGTCGCTTCGGTCGCATCAACATGCACTCCCCGGCTACCCACCAACTCCATCACCGCTTCGACCGTTAACTCCCGCAACAGACCGTCACGCAAGTCATCAGTCCCCAGCCCGTTATGCTCCAATGCTTCTTCAAATTGCGCATCGGACTCATACCGTTGGCGAATCTGATCCAGAGCCGCGTCCAGTTGTGAGGTCGGAACACTCACCTGTGCCGCTTCCGGGCTGGACAGTATCAACTGTTCCAACGCCAGCTCATTACTGGCGATACGTTGTAATTTGCGCGCCTGCTCAGGCGTGAGCTCATGAGGTGAACAACCGAATTGCTCGCCAGCAATCCGCAGCTCACGGTAACCATTCAGTGGTCTGTCCTCATGCTCGACAGATCGGGCCAGTGCACTCATGCTGCTCCCCCTGCTATTTGTGAATCCTCATGCTCCACCGGCGGACGATCATCATCCGGAGCTTCAAGTGCCGCTTCTGGAACCTGAAAGGTACGACCATGAAAACGAGCGTGATAAAACAACTTGCCGTCTTCACGGATCACCCGGGATATTTCTCCCAGATCCCCTGGCTGAACCACCGCCTCACCCTGACTCGACATCGACACAGTCGCCACCACCGCATCCCGGAATTCAAAACGGTTGCTGATCCAGTATGCATCCGCCGGGATCAACTCTTCCTCGCGGCAGCCAACCGTGCAGCCGGTATCCAGAAAGTGCACCCGATAGATCAGCTGGTCTTGCAAGTAGGTGCCGACGTCGTAAACACAACCAATGGCACCTCGCTGAATCAGCAGCTCCCCGACGTCCTTGCCGGGGTAAGTACCATCGTTACGGACGTTGCGAATCAGCCTTACTTCATCGCCATACTCATAGGCAGGTTTCACAGGCTCCTCCTTTTGCTTGAATTACAGCAGGCTATCCAATGGTACAAAGCCGGTTTGTGGCTCGTGCATACGGAACACTTTGAATACCTTTTCGGTCAGGGCATCAGATTCCACAAAATCGGAATAAGCACGTTCAAGCAGTGCCCGATAGACAGAGCGCAAGGCTTCGTCATTACCCAGATGTGTTGCCATGGAGTCTTCACTCTGACTCAGGTAGTCGTGATAACGCTGCATGATATGCAGCCGGTTCACATGAACCACAGCCGGATCAAAAGGTACGCCGAAATACTCCAGAAAGTCCTCCGCCGACACCAATTCATCCAATGCGTCTTCCAGGCTCAATTCGTCTTGCAGTTCCATAGCGTTACCCCTCTGTTAGGTCGCTGTTAGATAGCTCTCGTCATCAATCACGTTATTCATCACGTCTTGTCAGCTCATCGTCGGGTCGTCGCACAATGGCCGGACACCCGCCGATGGTCGCAGCAAGTCAGTCGCTTGCTGTCCGTTCTTCTCTATTCTTATGATACTGCCGGGGTGGCTGGCTGGTTATTGACCACCACGGCCGGGCCAATCGATTGCAGTAACGATCGGGCACCCAACCGGTCGCTGGTATCAAACTCCACCACCTTGTTCAGCATCCGTATCCCTTCGGCCATATCACCCAGCCGCAGTGTCAGATAGGCGGCTCCTTTCAAGGCCAGCAGGTAAAAGCGCACCCGGGTAAAAGATTCCAGCACACCCCGTTTCAAATCGTCGGAGGTGAGCTTTTCCCAATGGTCCGGAAAGCCGATTCCAGGGGCAATCTCAGCCATCACCTCATGGGCGACGGCAATCGCTTCAGGCAAACGATGCTGGTAGTAATAAAACCGGTACAGGCCAACCAGAACCGTCATATGAGCAGGAGCCCGGGCATAGGCTTTTAACAAGTAGCCTTCTGCATCCCCATCGCCGTATGCATATGCTGCCCGGTTCATGAGCTCTTCAACTTCCGCGGTCAGCGGCTCGTCGAAATACATCATCTGGCCTTTGAAATCCTGCAAGTCCATGCTGCTTACCTCACCGTCCCCAATGACTGCCGGGCCTTGATCACCTGGCCACCAGGGCAGTCCTGTTCACAAATCTGATTATCTGTCTCGCAATGGCTGTAGCGTTCTTCGGCATCCCGGCTATCAAGGCGGGATTCCAACAGGTCAATCCGGCTTAACAAACAGCTGATCGCTTTACCAACAGGGTCTGGTATCAAATGATGGTCCAGATCGATGCCATAAGGGTTGAGCAAGCCCGCTTCGCGCAGTTTGACTACCTTGCCTGGAATCCCTACCACGGTGCATTGTTCAGGAACGTCCTCGACCACAACGGAATTGGCCCCAACCCGACTGCCGCTACCGACGGTAATATTGCCGAGAATCTTGGCTCCGGCTCCTACCATCACGCCATCTCCCAAGGTTGGATGACGCTTGCCCTTGTTCCAGCTGGTGCCTCCCAACGTCACGCCGTGATAAAGCGTAACATCGTCACCAACGACGGCGGTTTCGCCGATCACCACACAAGCGCCGTGGTCGATAAAAAAACGGGCGCCGATTGTCGCTCCAGGATGAATATCCACATTACTGAGCAAGCGGGCAAAACAGGACAGCCAGCGGGCAGCGTAACACCAGCCCCGCAGCCATAACCGGTGCGAGATACGGTGAAAAATCAGCGCGTGTACACCAGGATATGTGGTCAACACTTCGAAGGTCGTGCGGGCTGCCGGATCTCGTTCAAACACGCTGGCAATGTCTTCACGCCATTGCGACCACAACGATTGGCGAGCCGTTAGCTGGCGACTGGATGTAGCTGACATACGTTCATCTCCTCTGTCGGGCCATTGGCGCTATGGCCATGGCCCATGACTGGCTCCAACGCAAGATACAAGTCCACCAACTGGCTGGCCGATGGCACCTGCTTGGAACGAGTGACCCAAATGCGAAGCTGTTGCAGTAACACCGGAACCTGCCAGCTCAGCAGCTCGATACCAATGTCCTGGTAGGCCCGGATCAGCCCATGTTTACCGGAATGCTTGCCCAGTACCATCTGGTGCTGGCGGCCCAGCTCCAGAGGATCAAGGCCCTGATAATTCAGTGGATCCTTGATCAGACCATCAACATGAATACCGGCTTCATGAGTGAAGACGCCTGCCCCCACAATGCTTTTGTTCCAGCTGACGCTACGTCCTGAAGCCTGTTCAACCAGGGCAGACAAGCCGGGCATCAACAGGGTATTCACGCCGGTTTCAAGCTGGTGCAAGTGCTTCAGCGCCAGGACACATTCTTCCAGCGGCGCATTCCCTGCCCGTTCACCCAGACCATTCACCGTTGTATTGATATGAGTGGCTCCACCCATCACCGCCGCCAGGGTATTGGCGGTGGCCAGGCCGTAGTCGTCGTGGGCGTGCATCTCCAGTTCCAGGTCAGTACGACGACGCAGAGTGCGCATGCTGTCGAGTACCGAGAATGGCTGCATGATGCCAACCGTATCGGCAAACCGCAGACGCCGGGCACCGGCATTGGCGGCGATATCGGCCAGGCGGGCAACAAAGTCGGCATCGGCTCTGGAGGCATCTTCACAGCCCAGGCAGACTTCGAAACCGGCATCACCGGCGGTGGCTACCAGACGCTCGACCTGGCCTTCGACCCAGCGCCGGTCGCGACCCAGCTTGTGGGTAATCTGTTGATCCGATACCGGAATCGACAAATCCACCATATCCACATCCAGACCCCGTACCGCATCCAGATCCTGATCAAACAAACGGCACCAGGCCAACAGGCGCGACGACAGTCCCAGCTCGGCAATGGCTTGCATCACCTCTCGTTCTTCATCTCCCATCGCCGGAATGCCGATTTCCAGCTCCGGCACACCCATCGCCGACAGATGACTGGCAATGGCCAGTTTTTCATCTGCGGTAAAGGCAACGCCGGCGCTTTGCTCGCCATCACGTAACGTGGTGTCATCAATAACAATGGCAGGAAGTTCTGTGGTCATGGTCGCGCTCCTGTGCTCAGTCAAACTCAGGCGTAAACAGGCGCAAAGGCTTGTTCAGGGTTCTCCACCGGACCGTTTTCATCCCAATAAGGTGACAGCTTGCGCAACTTGGCGACAATCGGTGGCACAGCTTCGATCACCCGTTCGATTTCTTCCGGAGTGTTATAACGGCTGAGGGAGAAACGCACCGTGCCATGAGCTGCGGTATAAGGAATGCCCATCGCCTTCATCACATGGGATGGTTCCAACGAACCAGAGGTACAGGCAGAACCAGACGACGCCGCAATACCAGCCTTGTTCATCAGCAACAGGATGGCTTCGCCTTCGATGTATTCAAAAGCAATGTTCAGCGTATTTGGCAGACGGTTGGAGGGATCTCCGGTCACAAAGGAATGCGGCACAGCGGCAAGGATGCCGGCCTGCAAACGGTCACGCAGCTTGGCCACTTCGGTATTTTCATACTCCATGTGCTCCATCGCCAGGTCACAGGCTTTGCCCAGCCCAACGATTCCCACTGTATTTTCGGTGCCGGCACGACGACCACGCTCCTGATGGCCACCCCGCAGCAGTGGACGAAAACGTACACCACGGCGCAGATACAACACGCCTACGCCTTTGGGCGCGTGCAACTTGTGCCCGGACAACGACAGCATATGGATGCAGGTATCCTGCAGGTTCATGGGGATCTTGCCCACGGCCTGCACCGCATCGGTATGGAACAACACACCGGCGGCATCAGCCAGCTCGGCCATTTCCAGTACCGGGAAAATGGTACCGGTTTCGTTATTGGCCCACATCACGGAGACAATGGCGACCTGGTCTGTCAGCAGCTTTTTGTACTCTTCCAGATCCAGTCGGCCCTTGTCATCGACGGCCAGCTTGTGGACGGTGTAACCCTCGGTGGCGAGGTAATCGCACAGGTTCAGTACCGCAGGATGTTCCACCACCGTAGTGATGATTTCCTTGCGTTCCGGCTGGGCTTTCAGTGCCGACAGGATAGCGGTGGAGTCCGATTCAGAGCCACAGGAAGTGAAGATGATTTCCGAATCGTGCTCTGCCCCCAGAATGTTCTGTACACTTTTGCGGGCAGCCTTGAGGGCAAATCCAACCTTGTTGCCAAAACTGTGCATGGAGGACGGATTACCAAACTGCTCACTGAAATACGGCATCACCGCATCAACCACTTCGGGATCGCACATGGTAGTGGCGTTATTGTCGAGGTAAATATCAGCCATGATCAGACTCCTGCAATTTCAACGGGACGTTCGGTGTGAGGGATAACCTTGATAAATTCACCCAGTTCTTCGATCAGCTTCTGTTGCACGCCACCCAGTGTCATGGCGGCCATCTGGCACCCGGAACAGGCTCCGACCAGCTTGACGTAAACGTTTTTGCCTTCCACATCCAGCAGCTCGACATCACCGCCATCGGCCTGCAAGGCCGGGCGCAATCCTTCCAGGACTTGCTGAATTTTCAGGATACGTTGCACCGTGCTTAACTTGGCGGGCGGCGTTGGCTCGGCCTTTGTTTCTGCCAGATTCACAAAGCCTTCTTTTTTACCGATTGCACCTGGCGCAAAGGTTTCACCACGAGCAGCCAACTCTTCGGAGAGAATATTCTCGATGCCTTCGTGACAAGAGGAGCAACCACCACCGGCTTTGGTGTAGTTTGTGACTTCTTCCACGGTGCTGAGGTTATTGGCCTTGATGGTGTCACGGATCATCACGTCATCGATCGCAAAGCATTTGCAGATCAATGCACCTTCTTCATGATCATCGGTCCAGACTTCGCCTCGATAATTGGCCACTGCCGCCTGCAAGGCTTCACGCCCCATCACGGAACAGTGCATTTTTTCCGGAGGCAGGCCGTCGAGGAAATCCGCGATATCCTGATTGCTGATTTCCAGCGCCTGATCCAGGGTCTTGCCTTTCACCATTTCGGTCAGGGCAGAAGAAGAGGCGATGGCGGAGCCACAACCGAAGGTCTGGAACCCGGCGTCCAGAATAATCTCGGTATCGGGTTCAACTTTCAGTGTCAGGCGCAGGGCGTCACCACAGCTGATGGAACCGACGTCACCAACCGCATTGGCCTCAGTGACCGATCCGGCGTTTTTAGGGTTGTAGAAGTGTTCTTTAACGGTTTCAGAGTAATCCCACATAATTCTGCTCCTGGTATCGATGCCGGATTGCGGCGAGTCTGGATCGGATATAAATCAGCGATTGCATTCAGGCGCTGAATGATTTGCCACAACCACAACTGTTGGATGCATTCGGGTTTTCAAACTTGAAGCCACTGCCTTCAAAGCCGTCGACAAAATCCACCGTCACGCCCTCCAGCAGCGCTGCACTGTTTTCATCAACCAGTACGGTAAGGCCGGAAAAATCCAGTACCTCATCCCCTTGGGTAACGTTCTCTTCCAGCTTCATGCCATATTGAAAGCCGGAACAGCCGCCACCTTCGACCTTGATGCGCAGACCCGCCATCGGGGCCTCGCTGGACTGCATAAAACGGCGAACTGCGGAAATTGCACTATCGGTCATTGTGATCATGATGTTGCCTCCTGTGGCTACGGCCGCTCCCGGCAAATGACTGGAGCCGGCTGGAAAGGGTTGCCTGAAGAGAAAGTGCAATCGATATGCCACGCCAAATACGTATAAAAAAATGTTTATAATTCAGTCAGTTAAAGACAATGTCGGGAATGAAACGATGTAGCGAACACAACGCAGGCAAGGCTTTGTCGTAGTTACTACAAGCGCTTGTGTTGGGTTTATACGACAAGCGAAAGCGAACCTTTGCCAGACCTCGCGCTTGGCAACTGGCGTATATCCCGGCACAAGATAGCCACCAGGAAGTTGCGCAATCGGGCAAGAGGAATGATGAATAACCAAAAATGGCAGGGATGTATCAGGAAGGGAAAATGGAAGCAGGGAACAAGGGCCAGTGAGTGCTTTCCTGGCCACTTGTTTTATAACGTTCTGAGCATTGCTCAGGGCACCGGGATCAGTCGTAATTCAGTCTTGAGCGTGCTCGCTTGCCCCCAGGCCGTCACCGCTTCGACAAACCAGGCCGGTTTGTCTGGATGAACACACAACACATCGTATTCTGCGAACAATTGATCATCTGGCAGTAACTGCACCGTTCCCTGATTCATCCCCAAGGGGGTTTTCCAGTAACATTGCAGCGACTCACTCTGATCAAACGGATCGATGCGGATCTCGGCAGCATCAAACGCCGCCGTAATACCCGGACAATGCTCAGCCAGGCCGATCTTGCCCAGTTCCGCCAGTAACGCCTGCTGAACGGCGTTGATGCGAGCCTTTTCCTCGACCAGGCGCTCGGCCGCTGTCCCGGAGACAGCGTCGTGCTGTAACGAGCTGGCCAGCAGGCTCACTGCCATACCTCATCCGGGGCAACCTTGTCGAGCCATGGCTCGCCACCGATCAGGTGCTGGTCGATGATCTGGTCAATATCCTCCGGGGCAACCTGTATATAAAGTGTACCGCCCGGGTACACCAATACATTGGCTCCAGCCCGGCATGGTCCCAGGCAGCCTGTCGCGACCAGCGACACTTTGCTGAACAAGCCTTTGGCAATCAGGCGTTCAGAAAAAGCCTGCATCAAGGGCGCAGCGCCTTTTTCTCCACAACTGGAACGGGGATGCCCCGCTGGGCGCTGCTGACCACAAACAAAGACATGATATTCTGGTTTTGGCATGACGATTACCCCGCTAGTGCTTCATGTGTGTGACAGCTTTTTGGACAAACACGAGCGCAGGAGACACAGCCAATACAGTCATCTGCATTGGCAATAGTCATTACCTTCATCTCGTCATCATCATCGTAAAAGTCGTCGTCATCCTCTTCGGCATCGACCACATCCGCACGATCAACAAGATCAAATACATCTCGTGGGCATACCTTGTAACAACGGCCACAGCCGATGCAGGTCATCGGGTCCAGTGCCGTGACAAATTCAGGCGTCCACTCTTCTCCGCCTCGCGTGCGGCCAACGATAGTGTCAGTCATGGCCGATCTCCTCTCTCTGGTTATAAGTGCTAATCACGGTTGCTTTGTTGTGCCGGGTTCCCCCAACACCATGACGACTCCTGACATGACAACAAGACGAGACGAGCTCTTGCTGGCCCATTACTCGACTGATGGATCCGGGACGGTTAGCCCGACAGCCAGGAAAGTCCGGTTATTCCAGCGCTATTCTTCAGGCCGTTTCGGCCGCTTTGGTTTTTGTTTCATATTCCGCCTGAGCTGCTTTCCAGGCCTCACAGGCCGCGATCGCTTCCTCGGCCAGGGCTGGCAAGGTCTGGTACTCAGTCCAGAAAGTGTCTTCAACCACGTCGTGTATTTTTGACGCTATTTCAGTCGCCATACGTTTTTTGGCGCTCACGTTCTTTTTCAGTGCCTTGATCTCTTCGGGAGTCATAAACCGGCCTCCATTTATCCAATACGTTCATCGGGCCACGCTCGGCCGTGACCCGGCCTCGTTACATTTCGGCAACATCCCGATGATTGTTAATCATTGAGACGGCCTTGCCGCTGACCTTTTCGATCTCGGCAATCATTTTTTCAAGCGAATCAAAACCGAAGCGGTGCACATCACGCAGGGTTTTATCCAGTACCACCAGCTTGCCCACAATGATCATGGCGCGACCAAAACCTTCGTGAGTAATATTGATAACAGGGACAGCCATTAATCCGGCTTCCTGTTCAATGGTTGTCGCCAGGGCGTTGTAATACGCCTTGATGCGTGACACGGTGGTTTCGTCCGGATCACCCACTACCGGGATTTCGCGGCGGCGTTCCTTGGTCAGGATCATGGGGTCCAGCACTTTGTCGTCACTCCAGGTGTCGTAAGTGCCGTAGCTGTCCATGGCGCGCAATTGCACTACAACTTGACGCACCAGCGGGTTGGCCAGCTGCTCGTGATCAGCATCAATGACTGTGTCGTTCATGGTGTTTCTCCTGAGGATGAAATAGTAGCGGGCGAATTATTCGCTCCAGCCTTCCGATTCCATGGTGTCAAAACGGTTGGGGTTAAGGTGTTGCTGACTACGAATCGCTTTGGCCAGCCAGGCTGATGGCCCTTCTCGCAGCTCCTGCTGCAAGTTGATCAGCATCTCGCTGATTTCGGTGCCGTCGCTGACCTTGACCGGTTGAATGCCCAGCACCAGTAGCTGCCGCACCGCCGATGCGCCACACGCCCGGCAATACACCGCAACACACCCCCGGAGCATCTCCAGTTTTTCAGCCAGCTTGTCTTCGTTGCCATCCTGTTTCAGGTCGCCAAACTCACTGACCTCGAGCAAATAGGCATTCTCGGGATTCACGCCATAAATCGAAAAGGCATGCGCTGAGCCAAAATGCTGATCAACCGTTATCTGGTCTGATGTTGCAAAGGCAACTTTCAACAGCGTGCCGTCTTCGTTGTCATCCACCACTGCCAGTTTGCGAGTAATACTCATGCATCTGTCCTCTTTACTGATCAGCGACTCAATGAGACGAGACATCACCAGGGTATGACCCGGCTGGTACAGCATCGTGTTTTTGCGAATAACGGGAATGATATGGCTCCAGCTCGTGATGCTGACTCAAGACAAGATTAGCCAGATCAAACAGCGCCTGGCTGGTACCGCGATAACCAAACCAGCAGCGCTGAAAGCCTCCCACCACGTCGTATTGGGGAAAGCCAATCCGGAACAGCGGGATCCCCAGTCGCTCGGCACTCTCGGCACCATGACTGTTGGTGAGCAGAAGCTCTGCCCCGGACGCGGCAGCAGCCATTTCCAGATCTTCCAGATCACCAACTTGCACCGGTACATCGTGCAAGGTTTTCAAGGCCGGTCCCTGAGTCGGTACTACGGCGGTCACTACCTCAGCTCCCATGCCTTGTAGCAGACGCGTGAAACCGGTCAGCATGTCCGGGTCGGAGGCTATCGCCACCCGTGACAGTCCCAGCATAAAATGAGTATCCAGCATGGCATCCTGCAGCTGTTTGCGCTGACGCACCCAGCGTTCAGGTACTGGCCGGCCGCTGAGTTGCGACAAGGTGTGGAACCACTGATCGACGCTTTCCAGCCCCATCAAATGACCAAAACAATGTGTCGGTACTGCCGTGTGTTTTTCCAGCCATTGGGCACAGCTGTGCAAGCTTTCGCCAACAGCCAGTGTGGCCAGGCTTTCACCAGCCGTAGCGATATCAGCAACAGTGACCCCACCGGTAGTGACCGGGCTGAAAGGCTCATCGGCCAGGTGGCCATCCAGAGAGCCGGACAAATCCGGAATCAACAGCGGCCGTAATCCAAAGCTTTCGATACTCTCGGCGACAAATTCCAGGTCGGTTGGTGACAAATTAGCACCACAAAGGACATTGATCTGTTTGTGACGCAAACCGGCACGCGGTGCCTCGGGGTCGACTTCAGGCACCAGGGTTTGCAGTATCCCTTTAACGGTAAGCGCAAAACCACTTTCAAAAGATCCACTGAAGTCGGGGGTATTCACCGCGGTCACGGCCGTGCCAACAAACTGGGGGTACTGTTTCCGGAATTCCCCGACGGCGCGCTTGATATCAGCTCCCTGGGTTTCTGCCAGGCCGGTTGTCACCAGGCCAATCAATGCGGGGGCACTTTTTTCGCAGATCACTTTTAGCGCTTCGACAATATTGTCGTCGGCCCCCATTACCGAGCTGACCTGATCCATGGCGGTAGTTTGTAGTGGCACCGGCTCGCGAAAGTGGCGCACAAAAAATACCTTGGCAAATGCGGTACAGCCTTGAGAGCCGTGCATCAGCGGCACCGCGCGTGCAACACCCAATACCGCCAGTGCCCCACCAACCGTCTGGCTGGTTTTCAGTGGGCTGACCGACAGCGCTTTTTTACGCTTTTTAATCACGCCGGACTGGCCTGGTGCCATCTTGACAATATTATTCATAATCCTGCCCCCGCTTCCTGTACCGATAACAGATCACCCTGGCTGGCAGTAGCTTCCCACGGTGCTGGCCGACGAACCGATTGCCACACCGGGCTTTCTATCGTTAGCGCCAACTGCCGTACCAGCTCCAGCATGCCGTCATAGCCGGCATAGCCAAATTCACGCTCCTGGTTGATATCCAGAAACGGGATACGGGCTTTCAGGGCGGTGTACATATTGCGACCACCGGCAATCAGAATATCGGCCTGGTAATCCCGCACAGTGGTCAGCAGGGCTTTGGGGTTGCCCTCGTCCAGCATTTTGACGTCATCCCCCATCAACTCACGGATGCGGGCCTTATCTTCTTCAGTGGATTTTTTGGTACCGGTAGCGACCACTTTCATACCCAGATCCTGCAGTGCTGAAATAACAGACCAGGATTTCACTCCGCCGGTGTAGAGCAGCACACGCTTGCCGTCCAGCCGTTGACGCCAAGGTTCCAGCGCTTTACGGATGCGCTGCTCTTCCCGTTCGATCAGGGCTTCTGTGCGTTGGATCAAGTCGTCATCACCGATACACCGTGCAAAATCACGCAAGGCCTGTGAGGTATCGGTAATGCCGTAAAAGCTACCTTCAAACCAGGGGGTACCAAAACGTTCCTGGAGCTTGCGCGCCACGTTCAGCATCGCCTTTGAACACACCATCATGTTGACTTCGGCACGATGCATGGTCTGCACTTCATGGAAACGGGCATCACCGGACAAGGTACACAGCACTCGAATACCCAGCTCATCCAGCAACGGCAAGACGTACCAGAACTCACCTGCGATGTTGTATTCGCCAATCAGATTAACGTCGTGCACCTTGATACCGGGACGCTGTACCGACTCCGGTAATGGTTCAGGCTCACGATGCCCGATCACATATTTGACCATGGCATCGCCAGCGATGCGGTTACCCAGATTCTTGGTGCCGTAAAAACCAGCGGCATCAACAGGAATCACCGGTACTCCCCAACGGGCCTCGGCCGTTTTGCAAACGGCATCGACATCATCACCAATCAGAGCCGGTACACAGGTGTTGTACACAAATACGGCAGGTGGGTTGTAATCTTCGACAGCCTGTTTGATGGAGTGAAACAGACGTTTTTCACCACGTCCCATGATCACGTCCTGCTCGGTCAGATCGGTGGTCATGCCGATGCGATACAGGGTGGGGCCACTGGAACGGGTACCCCGGTTATCCCAGGAGCTACCGGCACACGCGATTGGGCCATGCACCACATGAGCGACATCGGCAATTGGCAGCAGGGCAATCTGGGCACCATCAAATGCACAACCGCCGTCTGTAGCACCGGGCTTGGGCTTGGCACATCCAGACTTTTCCTTCTTGTTGTGTTCACAAGCTGGCTCGTCCATCAACTCGGCAATGTCTTTGGCTTTCATGCTTTGCCCTCATCTGCGCATCGGTGTCTTTAGCGTTCCAAAAAACCAGCTGCAAACCAGAGGCCACCACCTAACCTATTGATTTAAATGGATTAATTAGCAAGCCACGATGTAGCAAACACAACAAGACAAAACGATTGGAGGGGATATGACAATGACAGACAGGCAACCGTAAGCGTGTCACCGGCGGTAGTCGTTCACCTATCAAGGACACCGGAGCGCCAAAGTAACGTTCTGGGACATGTGCACAGGGGCAGTGTTTCAGAGGCAATGTTTCAGGGCCACGTGATACAAGGTATGGAATTACCATCGTCATCAAACATGGAATCAGGAAGGGATATTACGGTGGGTAATAAAAACAATGGGCAGCGAATATATCCGCTGCCCACTTATATCAAGATTCTTTCCAGGATTTTACAGTATCAATACCGTACTCTGCGATCCATTGATCCAACAGACGAGGATTACGTTTGATTTTGTCAACGCTCTCATCAGTGTTTGGATTACGATAAGTACCAACTTCCAGTTTTGGCTTCGCTTGAACCACTTTCTTTTCTCGTTTGCTACCACGCGCTGCAGCACGCTCAAAATGTTTGAGCAGGCTATTGTAGATAGCTAATGGTGATTCCTCGCGAGACATTTCCAGAATCCATTTCTCAATTTGTTCTGAACGGGCAATATATAGCTCAGACTCAGACAAATCATTTTGCTCGCACAAACGCTTGATCTCGACATCGAATGCCTCCAGACCCTTGAGTTTCTTCTCGTGCTCTTTTTTCATCTGCTCAAGTTCAACAATTTTTTGTTGATGCAGCTGAATTTTCTTATCGATATCGTTATCCAGAATGCTCACATTCACCTCGGCTATGGTATGGCAACACATAGAAAATCGCCCGGAATGACCCTGAAAATCATAATCTGGCATGTGCATTGGTACATTCTATGTGTTTTGGTTAGTGTTAACGCCAGTATAGACCCGCCACTGTCAGAACTCTACACCGAATATGTAATAAAATATCCTATTTAATCCAGACGACCAGCCTATTTATTTTATTATTAGTTCCCGCTTAGAAAATATCGAATGAGTTTATTGACGCCAGAAAAGTTCCACCCATATTGGCAGATAATACGAGCCGCTGAATTGATCCAACAACAGCAAACCATGCAAACAGCACTTGCCCATCAAAATGATACACATTATCATTTTTCTCCTTGAGCTTCGTTCGGACGGAAAATTCTATGACCATGACACTGGATCAGGTAGGTATGGGTGAACATGTACGAGTAACCGGATTCGCCGCGACAGAAGCCCAGTTCCGCCGCAAACTACTGGCACTGGGTGTTGTTCCTGGCGCCGAGATTGAAGTCCGCCGTGTCGCCCCTCTTGGTGACCCCGTTCAGATCCTGCTTCGTGGCACATCGGTAAGCCTGCGTAAACAAGAGGCGAGCATTCTTTTGGTGGAGAGTATTACGTGAAACCTGCTGTAATCGGCCTGATTGGCAACCCTAACTGCGGTAAAACGACCCTGTTCAACCAGCTGACCGGGGCGCGTCAAAAAGTAGGCAACTGGCCAGGGGTCACGGTTGAACGCAAGGAAGGTATCGTACTGATTCGCGAGCAGTATCAAACGCTGGTTGATCTGCCTGGTACTTACGCACTCGACTGCCAGGATGACGACCTGTCCCTTGATGAACAAATCGCCCGTGATTTTGTCATCGGCGGCGAATCCGATCTGGTTATCAATATTCTTGATGGCTCGAATCTGGAACGTAATCTTTACCTGACGTCTCAATTACTTGATATGGGTGTCCCCATTGTCTGCGCCGTCAATATGCTCGACGTCGCCGAACGGGAAGGCATACATGTCGATACCCAGCAGCTCTCGACATTATTGGGCGTACCGGTGGTGCCGATTATTGCATCTACCGGCGATGGTATTGAAGAATTACGCCGTGTAATCGGCCATGCGCTCCAGCATGCGGCCGTGCCAACCCCCATGTGGAAAGTCTCTGGTGAGATCCAGACGGCTCTGGATGAGCTGATCGAAGTGTCCGGACAAACCCTGTCAAACCCCCGCTGGATGGCTGCCCAGGCGCTGGAAAGTGATTTTCACGCCAGCGCCAATATCGGAGAAGCCTATCGGGATGCCTTTGTGCAACGGGCGACCGACTGGCGTCAGCGTATTGAAAAGCAACAGGGCCAGCCCATTGATGTCCTGATCGCCAATTCCCGTTTTGAATCTATCCGGCGTTTAACCCACCAGGTCATCAGCCTGCATCACACCGGACAATCATTAACGGAGCGTATCGACAACTGGGTAGTAAACCGTTTTCTTGGTATCCCTTTCTTTCTCGGCGTCATGTATTTGATGTTTACTTTCGCCATTAATTTTGGAGGTGCCTTTATTGACTTTTTTGACATGGCATCCTCTGCCATTTTTGTTGAAGGCAGTCGCTATCTGCTGCATGCCATATCGGCTCCGGAATGGCTTATCACCCTGATCTCCGACGGCCTTGGTGGCGGCATCCAGCTGGTTGCCACCTTTATTCCGATTATCGGCGGCTTATACCTGTTTTTATCCATTATTGAAGACTCAGGCTATATGGCGCGGGCCGCCTTTGTTATGGATCGTCTGATGCGTGCGGTTGGGCTGCCCGGAAAATCGTTTGTACCGCTTATCGTTGGCTTCGGCTGTAACGTGCCATCCGTAATGGCAGCCCGAACAATGGATACCCATAAAGATCGTTTATTGACCATTGCCATGGCTCCCTTTATGT
The DNA here is from genome assembly GCF_030688925.1 of Oceanobacter sp. 3_MG-2023. Lineage (NCBI taxonomy): Bacteria > Pseudomonadati > Pseudomonadota > Gammaproteobacteria > Oceanospirillales > Oceanospirillaceae > Oceanobacter > Oceanobacter sp. 3_MG-2023. Next base: position 16,651 of record NZ_JAUYVX010000021.1, on the reverse strand, counting down.
CATGTGGTGCCCGACTGTCGGTATTCGCCCTGTTCGCCGCGGCCTTTTTTGCTGACAACGGTGCCACAATGGTGTTTTCGCTTTATATATTAGGTATCGCCATGGCCCTGATTACCGGGCTGGCCTTGAAGAACACTCTGTTCAAACCGGAATTAACCCCGTTTGTTATGGAACTGCCGGCCTACCATATCCCGACAGCCAAAGGTGTATTGATTAAAACCTGGGAGCGCCTGAAGTCTTTTTCAATGCGAGCCGGTAAAACCATTATTATTGTTGTTACTGTACTGAGCTTTCTCAACTCCATCGGTACGGACGGTTCCTTCGGCAATCAGAATAACGAAAAATCGGTATTGTCTGGCATTGCCCGAGTAGCTACTCCGGTATTGGCGCCCATGGGAGTTCAGCAGGATAACTGGCCTGCAACCGTTGGTATCATTACCGGTATTTTTGCCAAGGAAGCCGTCGTTGGTACGCTGGACGCCCTGTATACCCCGGACATCGAAGAAGATGATCGTCCGTACTATTTACCAGGGTTATTACTGGAATCCCTGCAAACCATTCCTGCCAACCTGGCTGACGTTGCCAACAACCTGCTCGACCCCCTGGGACTGAATCTGATCGGGGCCGACCAGGCTGAAGAACAAGGTGTACACTCCGGTACCTTCAGCGCGATGGAAGTGCTGTTTGGTAGCCAGCTGGCTGCTTTCTCTTATCTGGTCTTTGTCTTGCTGTACACACCTTGTGTTGCCACTCTGGGCGCCATGGTGCGGGAGGCCGGTATCAAGTGGATGCTGTTTGTTGCAGGCTGGAGTACCGGCCTGGCGTACACTGCCGCTGTTCTGGTGTACCAGATTGGTAGCAGCCCCAGCCACCCTCTCAGCTCCGCTCTCTGGTCGCTCGGCTGTTTGGGCTTTATTGCCGGGTGTTTAATGCTGATGCGGCGGCACGGCAAACGCCGCGACGCGCTGTTGATTCCCATTGTCCAAATCAACTGAGCCTGGTTATCTGAATGCTCAGCCGGGTCTGACCCGGCTGAGCAGCTCGCCCAATCCGGCATAGTCCTTGCCGCCCAGACGGCTTAATGGATCCAGGGCTTCAGCATTGATTTGCTGCCTCTGTTTGACGGTCTCCAGCACCGCCTCATCGACGTAAAGCTGATCTACTTGCAAAAACACCAGATGCTGTGGTCCCGGCCCCAGATCAACTTGTTGCTGGTAATGACAGGCGAAAGCCAGGGGAACATCGACCAGCCTCGGTAAACCGCCAGCAACAAATCCAGTCACCGCCAACCCCAACTGATCGACCTCACTGTCTCCCAGAGCCAATGTTGCGGAACTGGCATTCACGGCATCCAGATCAGCAACACGGGGAATATGCACCACGCACTCTCCTGTTCTGCGCAGATTTTCATAGCTGTCTTTTTCCACCCCTGTCGGCTTTTGTCCCATCGAAACCACCAGGGTTGGCGGGTTCGAGCAAACCGGCGAAAAAAAAGAATACGGTGCCAGGTTCAGGCTACCGGAAGGATTGCGGGTCATTACCCAAGCGATAGGACGCGGCAGTATCGCCTGGGTCATTAAAAAATAGCGTTGTGATGCTTCTATCCCGGCAAAATCAATAATCATGTCAGATCCACTCTGGTCGCAGCGATAAGGTAAATACAACAGAACAATGAGCCATAAGCCCGGCAGCAGACCGCTGCCGGACGGGTTTACACCGGCAGAATGGCACCTTGCAACACGTCTGTCACCAAGACCCATACCAGGATTCCTGATATGGTCGCGACTTCTGAATCAGCGTTACTCAGGTACACAGCATGCTGTCATTACAAAGTGTCTTTCCTCTCCTTGCTATCGCCGTCAGCTGGCTGGCCTGGAGCGACCCACAACCATTACTGGGCTGGAGCGGCGCAGTGATCCCCTTACTGATGTTTATTATGTTTTGTATGGGACTAACGCTGAGAGTGCAGGATTTCCGCCGTATCTTGCGCAAGCCGGAACCCGTTGCCATGGGGGTCACCCTGCAGTATTTACTGATGCCGCTACTGGGCTGGTTACTGGTGCATCTATTGGCCCTGCCAGCAGAGATTGCACTGGGAGTGATTCTGGTAGGAGTCTGCGCTGGCGGCACCGCCTCCAATGTCATGACGTACCTGGCCGGTGGTGACGTTGCCCTGTCGGTCAGCATGACACTGCTGTCGACCCTATGGGGAGTAGTGCTCACGCCCTGGTTGCTGGTTTTCTATGCCGCAGAGAGTGTCAGCATCGATATTCTGGCGATTCTGCTCACCATGGCCAAAATCGTTATTTTACCCATTGTCGCCGGGATTGCTGTCAGCCATTACCTGCCGGAACTCCGTCAGGCCGTCAATAAACACCTGGCCAATGCTGCGACCATTGCCATCCTCGCGATTATTGCCATTGTGGTTGCCCTTAATGCCGATGAAATCGCCACCGTAGGCGTCATGACCTTACTGGCGGTGATGCTACACAACCTGCTGGGCACAGCGCTGGGTTATGGACTGGCGCGCTGGCGCGGGTTTACCGAAGTCGAATGCCGCACCATAGCAATCGAGGTCGGCATGCAAAATTCCGGGCTGGGGGCGGCACTGGCACTGCAGTTCTTTACCCCACTGGCTGCCTTGCCCGCCGCTCTGTTCAGCGTTTGGCATAACATCAGTGGTGCCTTGCTGGCGTCGTTCTGGAGCTGGCAGACCCGTCGCCGGATTCGCCAGCTACAATCGGGCAAACGCTGTCACTCCGACTGATAACGTAAGACCTTGAGCCCTGCCGTTTCATCCACCTCAATAAAGGCGGACGGATTCGGCAAGCGCTCGATATAGCGCCACTCCGGGCATTCATCAGCCACTTGCTGACGCAAGAACGCTTCCCCCAGTTCCGGAGCATTCAGACACAGCAGCAACTCGGCAGAAGGGGCGAGCATTTCCCGCAAACGACGTAATAACCTGGGATAGTCCTTGCGAATATCGACACTGCCTTTCTGGAAGGTCGGAGGATCGGCGATGACCAGATCGTATGGGCCATGTTTTTTCAGGCGTCCGAATGAGCGAAAAATATCCACGCCTTCAAATACCACTCCCCCAAGATCATGACCGTTGAGGCGATGATTCTCTCGGCCAATCGCCAACGCCCGGCGGCTCATATCAACATTCACCACCCGCTGCGCCCCTCCGGCGACGGCAGCCACTGAAAAACCGCAGGTATAGGCAAACAGATTCAATACCCGTTTGCCCGCGCTGTGCTCCATGACCCAACGACGGCCATTGGCCATATCCAGAAACAGGCCGGTATTCTGGAACTGGCCAAAACTGAGTTCATAACGCAAGCCATGCTCAGTCACTTCCAGACGGGAAGGCAATTCACCCACCACCGCCTCCATCGGTGCCATAGGACGACAGCGGTACTGTATCCCGATGACTTCGGCCTGGGGCAGAGTGGCGATCAGCCAACGTGACAACTGCTCGATCCAGCCGTCTGCCGGCTCCCGATAGACAGTCACCAGCAGCAGAGGGGCATACCAATCGATATTGATGTGTTCGAAACCGGGTTCACTATGACCCCGGCCATGAAACAAGCGCTGGGCTTCTTTTGATACTGGCAAACGAAAATCAGGAATCATAAAGGCTGTTTTATCCGGATCGATCCATTTAAGCGGTCACGGCAACAAGGCCAAAAGCCTGTCGTGTAACCCCAGAGAGGCAGCGACCAAGGCATGATAAACAAGACATTTCTGCTGCAATTCTGGCAATTATCTTGCTAAAAAGACAATAATCCAAGGCAATTTGAGCCAATCAGATTCCTCTGATAGACAATCTCTCAATTCAGGCTCAATTCATGGCCAACTATTTTGCATCAGTCCTTGGTCAGCAGAACTTACTGAGCTACTATGACGGTGAGCTTGTCGTTTCAAGCTCTATTGGCGAGTGCTCCAAATTCACCCAATGTGTGCAGGATACTGGTCGATATCGGCATTGATTGCTCACCGGATGAACGGCCAGTAGCGCAGTGCCAGCAAAATCGCATTAAATTGGCTTTGGCCAACATCAATTTCAGGAAATACAAATGGCAGATCAAGTTCAGGGCACTGTTAAGTGGTTCAACGATGAGAAAGGATTCGGCTTTATTGAGCAAGAATCTGGTAAAGATGTTTTTGTTCACTACAGTGCTATCAACGGTGCAGGCCGTAAGTCACTGCAGGAAGGCCAAAAAGTGACCATGGAAGTAACCATGGGTCAAAAAGGTCCTCAGGCTGAAAACGTCAACCCTCTGTAACATCCTGGGCCGTTCTACGGCCATGGCCCTGTTATCTGTTTGGTCACCCTTTGTGTTTTCACCAGGCGTGTCACCCTTCAAGATTCGCTGGCCAAAAGTCCGCTGAAGCCTCTGGCTTCAGCAGACCCCTCTTTTCTATCTCGCATACCACGCTCTCCAGCCATTCTCAGTGACGCATTGTCCCCATGATTGACCAAGGCGAACTGTTCGACATTCCCAATCCGTGCCGCGGCATCTGTACGGTGAATAACAAGGGATACTGCAAGGGTTGCCTACGCAGCCGGCAGGAACGTTTCCACTGGAATGACTTCACCCATTTTCAAAAACAGCTGATTATCAATCTATGCGAACGCCGCCGTCTGAAATTAACAGCCGGACGAGCCCGACCGGTCGATGCAACGCAGCCAGAAGAGACTCCGCAAAAGGATCTGTTTGCCAGCGCCAGCAGCGCGACAAATTTGTATCAGGATGATACACACACAATACCGACTCCCGCCGTAGAGGCTGAGACTCCACCACTGGAGCGCGCCTCCAGAACCACACCGCAGCAAGCCAGTCAGATTGGGCTGTTTGATGGCCAGAAGCCATCTGCTACGGAATAAACAGCACCAGCGCCTTATCCTGACCCGGATTCAGCCCGGCAAGCGCAGGGCTTCAAATCGAGCCATCCAGTCCAGAGTCGTCGAGGTTGCCCGACTGGGTCGATACTCCGCCCCAACCCAGCCGTCATAATGACTGTTCTCGATCGCAGCAAATACCTCATCAAATTTGACACGCCCGGTACCAGGCTCCTGCCTGCCAGGCATATCGGCAAACTGAATATGACCAATCTTGTGGCCATGACGACGGATAAAGCCAGCCACATCCACCCCCATACGCGACATATGGTAAATATCGAACTGGGCCTTGATGTTGGGGTGCTTCAGTTCCACCATAATGGCCAGCATTTCCCGCCCGGTGCAGACCAGAAAATCGGGCATATCAAAACGGTTAATCGCTTCAAATGTCGTGGTAATACCAAATGGAGCAAAGCTGTCGGCGGTTACCTGCATATTGCGGAGAAAGGTCGCCATATATTCATCGCGACGCTCAGGATGGCGACAGCGCCCTGGCAACACATTCACGGTAGGAATTTTCAAGGCTCGGGCATACGACAGGCATTCAACAACCGCTGCTGCGTATTCTGCTGTTTTGCCCGGCACACAGGCCAGGCCTTCGCCGCCCTTCAACAGATCGCCAGCCGACACATTGATCAGTACACATTCAAGGTCGTTGTCACTTAACTGGCGCTTGAGATCAGCGATCGGATAGTCATACGGAAACTGGATTTCAACCGCTCGGAAGCCATCCCGACGAGCCGCGGTAAACCGTTTCATAAAGGGTAATTCTGTATATAAAGTGGATAAATTAGCGCTTGTCTTCACCTGACAATATCTCCATATACAAGTGAATCAATGTAGCAGGATCTTGCTCTCCAAACCCTCTACCTGCGTGTTGGCGTAATAATTCAACGCCCAGCCCTGCCATTGGCACGGCGCTACCCAACGACTGCGCCAGATCACTGGCCATATTCATATCCTTGAGTAAAGTGTTGACCCGCCATTTGATATTGTCAAAATCGCGGACTGCCATTTTCGGGCCCGTCAGTTGCAGTGGTGTCGTATCCGCAAAGCCCCCCTGTAAAGCCTGCGGCAATAACGATGTTTGTACGCCGGCCTGCTCTGCCAGGGCAAAAACTTCCGCCATCACCAGCACATTGCAGCTGACCAGCATCTGGTTGCAAATCTTGGCAACCTGCCCGGTACCGGTTGCTCCCATATGGGTCAGTTGCCGCGACAGCACAGCCAGGACAGGCCGCAGTTGATCTATAACGGCTCCATCACCACCGGCCATCATTGCCAATGTGCCCTGCTCGGCACCAGCAACACCACCGGATACCGGAGCATCAACCCAATTCATACCACAGCAAGAGCTGAGTTCTGTGGCCATTTCCCGGGTTGCTTGTGGTGCAATACTGGAGAAATCCACCAACACCTGACCTTGACGTCCGGTGGCAGTCACCCCCTGGGGGCCAAAAACAATATCACGAACGGCACTGGTATTGGTGACACAGACCATTAACACATCACATTGTTGTGTCAGTTCTGCTACCGATGTCGCTTGCTGGGCACCTGCTGCTACCACTGTCGCCATTTTTTCAGGCGTTCGGTTCCAGACCCGTACGGAATAGCCAGCCTGTAGCAGCCGTAACACCATAGGGGTACCCATGAGACCCAGCCCGACAAATCCGATCTTCACTGCCTCATCCTCGAAAAATAACCATCAATACTATCAAAGACTTATCGAGTTTAAACCCGCTTCCAACGGATTATTATCAGCAGACTTGATCTGAAAACAGTGTCGGTCAAAGGACCCTTTTCAACATTCTTGACAGCCGTCGGATCGACCCGCACTCAACAATCACAAGCCGGAACAATCAACCTCTTTGTTCATCCGGCATACTCACGCTACCGCCTGATCCACAGGCCATTCAGCCGTGTGTCATGTGCTTGTACCTGCTGCATGTTACAGTCTATCGGTGCCTGATTCGAAGTGATCTTCCATACCGCAGGCGGCGCCTAGATGACCAGCACCGAACCACTGCTGACAGAGCGCCACCCGCTCTTCTGCCGGGCGCTGCAAATCTGCAGCAGCTAATGCATCAATAACTTTCAAGCGAGGCAATAGCCCGGCACCATTCGCCAGCTGTATCGCCAGCCCCGGACGCGCGTTTAGCTCCAGCAATAACGGGCCATGCTGGCGATCGATAACAATATCGGCACCGAGATAACCCAACCCGGTCATATCATAACAACGGGCGGCCAGTACCAGCAGATCTTGCCATTGGGGAATAAACAGCTCTGACAGCTTCTCCTGGGTATCCGGATGTTGCATCATAGGCAGGCCATTCTGTACTCCATGTAACGCCTGTCCATTTGCCAACCCAAGACCGACACCGACGGCACCCTGGTGCAGGTTGGCCTTGCCATCCGAGGCTCGGGTCGCCAATCGGGTCATCGCCATCACCGGATAACCACGACAGACAATCACCCGGACATCCGGTACCCCTTCATAGGAAAACCGTTGCAAGGAGTCATCAAACTGGATGCAACGCTCAATAATGGCGACATCCGGTGATCCGCCCAGACTGTGGAGGCCGGCAAGAATGTTGGAGGCATGGCGCTTGAGCTCACTCAGCATAATCGGACTGCCATTGGCCCGCACCCAATAATCCCCCTCACAGCTCTGAACCACCACAATTCCTTTACCGCCAGAGCCTTTGGCCGGTTTGATCACAAAAGCCGGGATTCCGGATAACTGCTGCCCCAATGTCTCGACTTCATGTTGTGACTGAATGGTGCCAATCAACTCTGGTACCGCAATGCCCGCCTGCTCTGCCAGGCGCTTGGTTTTTAATTTGTTATCCACCAGTGGGTACAACGTACGTGGATTATAACGGCTGATATACAAACGATTACGGGCATTCATGCCCAGAACCCCTGCCTGATGCAATTGCAACGGCAGCATCAAGCGTCGCCGCAGTGCCTGCCAAAGCGGCCGAAACGCCAGCTTACTCATGGCGCAGTGCCACAAAACGACGTAACTCCAACAGGCGATAGCCAGTGTAGGTGCCCAGCATCAATACCAGTGCCAGAATCACCAACTGCACACCAATATAGTTAAACGTCAGGTGGCGTATCAGCGGGTCACTCATTGCCCAATAGGCAACAACCGCGGTCAGCAAGCTGCCTCCGCCTTGACGCATCACTTCTCTGCCGCCTTCTTCTTCCCACAGAATCGACATCCGCTCAATCGTCCACGACAGAATAATCATCGGGAAGAAAGTGATTTTTAAACCTTCGGTCAGACCCAACTTGTAAGATGCCACACTGAACAAGCCGATAATGGCAATCACCGTAATAATCACCGCCGATATACGCGCCACCAGTAGCAGGTTAAGGCGCGACAGGTAACTGCGAATCACCAACCCGGTAGCCACCACCAGCAGGAATCCCACCAGCCCGGTAACCAATGAGGTCTGAATAAAGGCCACCGCAATCAGTACCGGCATAAAAGTACCCGAAGTACGGATGCCCACCAGAATGCGCAACAGACACACCACTAACGCCCCTATCGGCAACAGCAGAATGGTCTTGAACATGGCCTGCTCTTCTACCGGCAGACTGTGTATGGAAAAATTCAGTAACTCGTGCTGATCCGACAACCGGTTGGCCACACTGGCAAAGGTCGACTCCTCGCGCCGAATCATGGCAAAACGCACCTGCGAATCATAACCACCCGACACTTCCAGCACCGGTTCCCCGCGCTGCTCCCACAGCAGCAGCGGCGCATTCCGATCAAACAAGGCCGGGTTGCGGGCCTGTAAGGGGATATCAAACACCTGGCTGCGGTTGTCTTGCCAGACCCGAATATAAGGCAACAGCTGCTGTTGTCGACGACCGTCCTGCAAGCGCAGGCCATATACCAGCCGTGCTGGCACACCCGCCTTGTTGAGCATGTCTACCAGCAACTGCGGCAGGCTCTGATCAAATTCACTGATCAACAACTCCACATGCTGGGCACGAGGTTCCGCTGCAAAAGCTTTCAGTAACTCTCGCGCCAGACTGAAATTATCCGCTGACGTCCGATGTGCCAGCGCCAGCAATTGCCCCACGGCACTGGCGTAAGGTTCCGGCCAGCTGCTTTCCGTTACCGCCGGTGCTGGCTCTGGCATCAATTCGTAAGCATCACTTTCCAGCACATCCGCACGATAGAACAAGGTCTGCCGCCCGCTGGCGGTACGCTTGGTCCACTCGGCAACCGGATTGCCCCCATCGATAAAATTCAAGCCATAACCGGGAGAAGCACCACTTTCACGCAGCAGCATAAATCCGGGCTGATTGGACGGCCGAGCCAGAACAGCCCGCACCGGATCACCGTCAGTACTGAGCTCAACCCGGGCTTCAACCGACCAGACCACTTGTGATTTCCCTGGTAGCAGGGGCACGTCATACACCCAGTGACGATGAAGAATCTGTGCAATTCCTGCACTTAACAGCAGCAGTATCAATGCAATATAAGGCCAGCGAGATCCGTTCATTGCTCTTCACTCACAACAGGTATCTGCAAATCGGGCTGATATTTACCCAATAGAAATTTTTTCCCAACATCAATCAAGGTGACATCTTGCAGAAATGACCGCCCCAGCAAAATCGGATATGTCATTTGCGAGCGATCAGCCAATGAGAATTCGGCTTTTTGCTGTAGTTGTTGCCCCAGGTGCACCGTCAACTCCACCACCGGCCGCCGATCCAGATCGGCATTTGACGCCTGCCGGATCAACACGTTACGTACCAGTTTGGCTTCGATCTTCCGGGGTTCCGATTCATCATCGTGTTGTAGCAGAAATCGCACCCAAGGCTGACCGTTACGTTCAAAGCGGGTGATATTGCGAGCACTCAGTGACGACGTCGCCGCACCACTGTCAACGCGGGCACGATAATGATGCCCTGGCGGAGTGAGATAAATCCATTCGGTGGCGCCGACGACCAGCTTATCAGTATGGGTATCGGTTGTGGTCTCAGCACCAGTGGTTGGACAGCTGACCGGAGCCGGGTTAGCGGCGGTCAGACGCCGCACCTGCCGCTGTAATGCCTTCAGCTGGGCCTGTTGCTCCTGCTGCCCGGCCAGCACCGGATCCAGTTCCGGGCAGCTCAAGTCAATATCCGGATTATGTCGAGCAACCACCTCTTCAATCGCCGCCATGTTAACGGCTCGATGCTCAGGCCCCGGCCAATGACTGCAAGCGGACAAGAGCCCACCGATCATCGCTATCAACCCTACCCGCCTGACCCAGCTGGACATACAGAACTACTCCACCGCACAAAAATCCAGTATTGAACCATAAAGGCAGATAAAGTTGCGTTCTACTGTTACCCAGACTGTCATAAATAACCGTTGGCCCACCCGCTGGCCAGTATCACACGCGCGGTGCGGTTTTTATTTCACAAAATATTTGCCTCAGAACATCGAGCTCATCGGCACCGAACACCAGTTACCCCGGGCACAAATGGCATCCACCCATAAGCGCTGCATCACCCGGCTACTGCTGCGGCCTCGGGGGGCCAGTGCTTCCATTTCGTGCAATTGAGCCATGGCCGGATAGATCACCGGATTGTTCAGGATCTCCGGCTCCACAAAACGATTAGCCGATGCCATCGCGGTGGGATATTCCAGATAGTTGGAATTCTTTGCAGCGATGTTACCTCGCATCAGGAAACGGATCAGTTGGTACGCCAACTCTGGCGAATTGGCGTTGGTCGGAATCGCCATCACATCAATCCATAACGCCGCCCCCTCCCGGGGAATAAAATACGACAAATCGGCATTGCCCGCTGCCGCTGTCAGCAAATCACCGGAATACCCCACAGCCACACAGATCTTGCCGCTGGCCAGGTCATCCAGATACTGGGTTGTGTGTAAATAGCTGACCTCACCCAACGAATCTTTCAGCAATTGACCAGCCTGTTGCAGCTGCTCTTTACTCAGACTGTTGACGGAATACCCCAGATACGACAGCGCTGCCGCAAAAATCTCATCCCGCTCATTCAGCAACCCGATACCACACTGGGCCACTTTTTGCCGCACATCCGGATCAAACAGCAAGGCCCAGGAATTTTCATAATCAGCCAGGCCCAGCTCCGCCAGCGCCTTGCGGTTCACGCCCAATCCGGTCGTCCCCCACATATACGGCACGCCGTTCAAGACACCGTCATCCTGCTGGCTGTAGTCACTCAGAATATCCGGACGCAATGAATCCCAGTCCGGCAGCTGCTGAGTCATCAGAGGCCGAACCAGCGACTTGCTAGCCAGCGTGTTCATGATACGGCTGGGTGGGAAAATCAGATCAAATTGCTGACGATCATCAAAATACAAAGTAGCGAACTTATCCAGACTGTCGAACTCGACGTAATCTATCTCGATATTGAATTCTTTCTCAAAAGCTTCCAATACACCCGGTTCAATATAATCACTCCAGTTCAACACCCGTAACACTGGTGTTTCTTCCTGGGCCTGTACAGCCAATCCGCCCAATGACAAAGCGCACACCAACAGCCAACCGGCCAATCTCGCTAGCATCATGATTTTTATTCCATGGTTCATCGTTTTTACCGGTGCTGGCATAGCACCAAGAGATGGAACAGAGAGAGGATCAAGCGGTGTGATTACAACACCACAGCACTTGACCTCTATCCACCCGGAGCCAAGTGTTGTGGCTCAGACAGGTAAAAAGACATACCCCCTAGAGGGTAGATATTTCCCCTGGCCAGAAAAGGCCGGGGACAGGAAGCCGCCAAGCCGCAAGCCGTTGGCTGTCAGAGAGCCAACTTGCGCTGCAACAGGGTTTTTAACTGGTCAAATAAATACGTGGGACACGTCGGGTAACACCCGTAAACAGGTGATAGGAAATGGTATCGCAATGAGCGGCCACTTCATTGGCATCCAGCTGAGAGCCCCATAGTTCAACGGCATTACCTACCGCCGCACCGTCCACATCGGTCAAATCAACGGTCATCATATCCATCGACACCCGACCCAGAAGACGCGTGCGCTGACCGTTCACGATCACCGGCGTCCCCTCTTCTGCCTGACGTGGATACCCATCGGCATAACCCATCGCAATCGTCCCGATCCGGGTTGGTTTGGTTGCCACAAAACGACTGCCGTAGCCGACACTGTCGCCATTCTGAACCCAGCGGGTCGCAATCACCTCGGTAACCAGCGACATCGCAGGCTGTAACTGCAACGCAGTCTGGTTATCAAAATCCAATGGTGAAGCACCATAAAGAATGATACCTGGCCGCTGCCACTGCTTGTGCGCCATCGGGTGCACCATCAGTGCCGCCGAATTGGCCACACTCATATCCAGACCCAGCGCCTGAGCAACTTCAGTCAGACCCGTCAATTGAGTCGGTACATCAATACCGGGGGTGACCCGGGTATCGGCATTGGCAAAGTGGGTCATCAATGTGACCTGCCCCACCTGGGGCAAGGCCAACAGCTGCCGACTCACATCAGCCACCTCATCCAGCGCAAACCCCAGGCGATGCATGCCGGTATCTACCTTCAACCAGATATGCAGCGGTTCAGCGACACGAGTCGCTGCCAGCGCCTGGATCTGGTCGTACCGATGAACTGCGGTCCAGAAATTCTGTTCAGCGATCACCGGTAATTCGTCATTGCTGAAAAAACCTTCCAGCAACAAGACCGGCTGAGTCATTCCCGCCGCACGCAGTTCCAGCGCCTCCTCAATACAGGCCACCGCAAACGCCGGAGCGTAAGGAGCCAGTGCCTGAGCCACCGGGACAGCGCCATGACCATAGGCATCCGCCTTGACCACTGCCAACGCCTGACCGGCGGGATGTAATGAACACGCCAACTGGTAGTTGGCAATAATATGATCCAGACGAATCCGGGCCTGCGCAGGACGAGACATGTATAACTACTCCACAGTGACGATCAGCGGCTGGTTACAGCGCCAGAATCGCCTCAACTTCAATATCAGCTGCTTTTGGCAGCGCCTTTACGGCATACGCCGCACGAGCGGGATATGGCTCATCAAAATAACGCGCCATCACTTCATTCACTTGCGGGAAGAAATCCATATCCGACAGCAAAATGGTCAGCTTGGCGGCATCATTCAAAGAACCACCAGCTGCTTCGGCTACCGCTTTCAGGTTCTCGAACACCCGTACAGCCTGAGCTTCAAACGACTCGGTCACCATTTCCATGGTGGCAGGGTCCAGCGGAATCTGACCGGACATGTACAGCGTATCGCCCACCTGAACGGCTTGTGAGTAAGTGCCGATGGCAGCCGGAGCCTGATTGGTTGCAATAATCTTCTTGTTGCTCATAAAAAACCTCATTATTCATTGAACGTCGCCTGATCGAACATCCGGCGACCAGGACAAATAGTACTGCCATAAAGCCACCGGCCGCAGTAAAAACAAGGTAACGGCCGTTAACTTGCTTACTGCAGACCGGCGCCAGAGCCAGCTCGGAAATACCCGCTCAGGGCGCGACTAGAGATAGCGATGGACTGACAAGCCTTCGGTGCTGATATCAGGATCACGCTCATTCACAATATCGGCCAACAAACGTGCCGAGCCTTGTGACATGGTCCAGCCCAGGGTGCCATGACCGGTATTCAGATACAGATTATTAAACGGCGTTTTACCGATAATCGGCACACTGTCTGGTGTCATTGGCCGCAGACCACACCAGAACTCGGCCTTCTCCAGATCCCCGGCCCCTGGAAACAGATCGCTGACAACAAAATCCGCAGCCTTGCGACGGCTTTCTTTCAGGCTCAGGTCGAAGGAGGCAATCTCAGCCGTACCACCAACCCGGATACGCTCATCAAAACGGGTCACCGCCACCTTGTACTCTTCATCCATCACCGTGGATTGGGGAGCCTTGCTTTCATCCAGCAATGGCAGCGTCAGTGAGTAGCCCTTGATCGGATAGATCGGTAACTTGATGCCTAATGGATTCATCAACATCGGAGAATAGCTGCCCATCGCAACCACATACTTATCAGCGGTCAAACGTCCTTTGGAAGTCACGACCCCATGGATTTCACCACCAGACGCTTCCAGTCCCTTGACCTCGGTATCCATCATGAAAATCACCCCGAGGTCACGGCAAGCCGCCGCCAGCCCCTGGGTAAACTTGCGACAGTCACCGGTACCGTCGTTCGGGAACATCAAGCCACCAACAAACTTCTGGGAAACATTCGCCAGCGCCGGTTCATGCTGGATACAAGTCGCATGATCAATCACCTGGTGCTCCACACCGCACTCACGCAGGGACTCAAGGTCGGCACCGATGGAATCCATTTTTTCCTGATCCCGGAACAGCTCAACCGTGCCCTGATGGCGCTGGTCGTAATGGATCGGGCGGTCCTGCTGCAACTGATCAAAACAAATGCGGCTGTACTCCGTGATACGCAGCATACGATTCTTGTTAATGCGATAAGCATCTTCACCACACTGGCCGAGCATCTTCAGCATCCAGGCCGAGGTGCTGACATTAAATGCCGATGGACTGACCATAATCGGTGCCAGATCCTGCATCATCCATTTAACCGCCTTAAAAGGGATACCCGGTGCTGCCCATGGGTTGCAATAGCCATAAGACAACATGCCGGCATTACCGTAACTGGTTTCATCTGCCACACCAGAGCGGCGTTCCACCACCGTCACCTCATGCCCAGACTTGGCCAGATACCAGGCAGACGAGACGCCCAACACACCCGCGCCCAACACCAGAATTTTCATAACGACTGCCCCCACAAGATCACTGCATCACAAAGTCCGGTGCGTTATTCCGCGCTGCGATAGCAACACCGACAGGAAAACATCACCGCGTTTAATGGTGAAATTCTAGCGATAAAATCATAGAAAAAGCCTTTAATATTTACTCAAATACAGTATATTCCACTGGAAATTAAAGACTATTCAGAAGATAACCCTGAATAAATAACATTCATGACAATCTAATTTCAGGGAGATCAGCCCGATGGCAGCCACCAGTGATTACAAGCGCAAACCACTCGACAGGCTCGACCGCCGCATTCTGCAAGAACTGCAAAAAGAAGGCCGCATCAGCTACGTTGACCTGGCCGAACGAGTCAGCCTCAGCTCCACTCCCTGTATCGAGCGCGTCAAACGCCTGGAAAAAGACGGTTATATCGAGGGTTATTACGCCCGACTGAACCCGGCGCTGATGGGTTACGGCATGCTGGTCTTTGTCGAAATTTCATTGTCTTACCAGTCACCAGACGCCTTCCAGCGCTTTAATCAGGCCGTCGATACCCTGCCTTACTTACTCGAATGTCATCTTGTCTCCGGCGACGCCGACTACCTGATCAAGGCACGTATCAATGACATGTCCGAATACCGAGCCTTACTCGGCGATATGTTACTGACCCTTCCCGGCGTAAAAAACTCCAGAAGTTACATTGTTATGGAAGAAGTCAAAGAAACAGCCCAATTACCGGTACAACTGCAACAAAGCTGATTCTGGTTGTGCCGTGCCGACAACCCCACACAGTTGCTACCGACAGACCCGTTTTTACCCGCTACGCAGGATGGTTTGGGATGGATATTCGCAGAGAAAAAAGTCGAAAAAAGTTAAGAAATGCACTGGCAGAGCTACTCAAGAAGCGGCCTCTGGAACAGATCAGCATTGAACAAATTGCCGACAAGGCCGGTGTCACCCGCCCGACCTTTTATTCCAATTATCAAAATCGCCAGGACATTATCATTGAACATATTGAACAGTGGCTGGCGCGGCGCGAGCAACTGTTCCAGAACTTTCTCGAAGATGAAGGCACCCCGGAACCGGATCGCCTGGTAGACTTTATCCAGCATCTGCTGGAAACCCTTTGCCCGGACGATACCCTGCTACAACTGGCATTGTCCGGCAGGGCCGGAGAGCAGGCCCTGCAGCGGATCCTGAACCAGAACACCGATTTCTTCCGCCGCGGGGCCAGTCGCAGCTTCAACGAACCACCCAGCGAAGATGATATCCTGCTGATTTCTACCTTCTATGGCTCCGCCACCATCGGCATTATTTCCGGCATTATCTCCGGTAACATCCGCCAGCAACCAGCCGAACTGGCGCAGCAACTGGCAGATATGATCTACAACGGTATTGGCCATCGCCTGCTCTAGAACTGGCCGACAACCTGGGCGGTACAGGCACTAGCCTTCTCGTACCACCATCACGCTGCACTTGGCATGACGCACCACACGCTCAGCATTCGAACCGATACTATAACGACCCTGACCGGGTTTCTGCGCCATCATCACAATAATATCGGCATAGCGGCTACCCGCTTCCTCAAGAATCTTTTGATGCACCACACCACGACGAACCCGACTGCTGTAATGCAGGGTTGCTGGCATCAAATTACGCAGCAAGGCCAGCAACTTGTCTTCGTTATCACGTTGGCGCAACGAGTTAAATTGCTGATCCGGGTACAGCACCACCACGTTATTGTCTTTGCTGTCATCGATATACAGAAAAATAAAATCCACATGAGGATTGTCACTGGTCAGTTCTCTTGCCGCCTCAATCAACAACGGCAGTTCCTGCGGATAGGCAAGATCCACAGGAATCAATACTTTGTAAAACATAAGCCCTTCTTCCTAATGGGGACATCTATTTAATCCTGCGCGGCTCTGCGCGAGTGTTGCCGTTGTTCAGGGCAAGGCGACGAATGCAGCGAAATGACGAGTCCTTTTCAAATTCGT
>NZ_JAUYVX010000020.1:0-41945 GCF_030688925.1 Oceanobacter sp. 3_MG-2023 | reverse complement strand
ACCGAAGGTTTGCGTTTGGCTTGAATCTTTGAACAGCAGCTGATTCTTTATAAATAACAGCCGATTAGCCATTTTGGCGGCGTGTGAGTCGCCGTAATACGCAAAATCTGTGCTTTCTCGTCGATAATGTCCCAATGATGGCTGTCGGGATAATTACGATGGCTGTCTGGATAATTATTAATGGCTGTCTGGATAATTATTAGTCTGGATAATTAGGATAATTACTAAATCCGTACTTACTGCGACAGCGTTTCCTTCACCGCCATCACCTTATCGACCAGCCACTTCAGGCCCGGGTCCATGGCGAAACGCGGATGCCAGGCCAGCACCATTTTAATGGTCAGGCCATCATCCAGTGGATAGCTTCGGAGGCTGAACTGTTCAGCATACAGGCTGGCAATGGGTGCCGGCATTGTCGCCACCAGGTCGGTATGCACCAGCACCTGCGGCAGCGACTGGAAATCTGGCAGCTGCAGACGGATATCACGGCTGATGCCATGGCTGGCAAACCATTTATCAGTCAGCAGCTGGCTGTGGCCCCACTCCGACGGATAAACATACGCCAGCTGCGCCAGAAACTGCGGCGTCAGCGGCTGATCGACCTGCTGACGGCATAACAGGCTGAGCGGATATTCGATAAAAGGCCGCGTCTGCAGCCGTGGGGATAACTGGCTGGGTGCAACAAACCCGATCACCATATCCAGCTCGCCTTCTTCCAGTTCACGTTCATAATCAGAGCCGATCAGACCTCTAACCCCGAGACTGACTCTCGGCGCGCACTGCATCAGTTCAGCCATAAAATGCGGCAGCATCAGGGTGTCGAAATACGCACCGGCGGCCACAGTAAAACGCCGTTCGCTGCTGGCAGGATCGAAGCCCGCTTCGTCATTAACCGCCTGCTCCACGGTTTCCAGCGCCTGCCGGAAAGCCGGGGCTATGGCCAGCGCCCGCGGCGTCGGCTGCATACCATGGCGGCTGGCGACAAACAGCGGATCGTTCAGCTGTTCACGGCAACGCGCCAGCGCGTGCGACACCGTTGATTGCGACAGGTGCAGGCGGCGCGCAGTTTCCGACACAGAGCGGCACGCCATCAGGGTATCCAGCACACGCAGCAGATTGAGATCAAAACGCGACATATCGATTTAAGCCATAGGGTTATGCTGATAATTCATTTTAGCCATATCCATACGCAGCATACACTCCTGCTATTAAGGAGAAACTCATGTTGCGCAATTATCTGACTCTGGGGGCCATCGGCCTGATCTGGGGTTCACAGTTTGTTTTTCAGGAACGGGCACTGGACGACCTGCCACCCGCTATCGTCAGTACCGGCCGTGCACTGATAGGCGCGCTGTTTATTATTCTGCTGTGCCGCCTGCTGGGTCTGAAAGGCCGGCCGCTGCACTCCTGGAAGACCTATCATCTGGTCGGCTTCCTCGAAGCCACCCTGCCGTTTTTCGCCCTCGCCTGGGGACAGCAGTTTCTGACCACCGCCGAGACCTCCATTCTGATGGGGGCCGCGCCCTTCTTCGCCATTATGCTCAGCCCGCTGATTGTGGCTGGCGCCCGGATTCACGTCACCGGCCTGCTATCGGTACTGCTCGGCTTTGCCGGCCTGCTGGTGCTGTTCGCGCCGGATATTATGCGCGGGCTGGATATCGGTCTGGCTGGCGGGCTGGCAGTGCTGGTATCTGCCGCCAGTTTCGCCATCGCCGTGCTGATGCTGAAACGCCTGAGCCATGAACACCCGCTGCTGCTGGCACGTAATATTATCTCCGCCGCCTGCCTGCAGCTGCTGTTGCTGAGCGCCGTGGTACTGCCATTCAGCGACCAGCCAGTGCACTGGAGCGCGGCCGCGGCCGGTTCCGTGATTTATATCGGTGCCACCGCCTCCGGCCTGGCCTACTTCCTCTACGCCGCCCTCACCCGCGCTGCCGGCCCCGTGTTTGCCTCGCTGTCGAATTATCTGGTGCCGCTGGTCGGAGTGGTGATGGCCACCGCCTTTAACCATGAAAATATCACCTTCACCACCTGGGTGGCGCTGTTCACCATTATGGCTGCCATCGGTATCAACCAGATCGGCAACCGGCCGCAGACTGAAGCGGGTAAAGCTGAATAACACGCGCCATTCATCACCCTGCTGGCGGACGGCGCAGAAGGCTGCGGCATTCCGCCAGAAGATACCATCGGCAGGTATTCTTATGGATGCCCGGATACCGGACTTTCCGGTAGTTAAATTGACCTTTTATTGTGGCAAAGCGGTGGTCCACTGTGGCTCAGATTCCGGACATAACATATTCCATTCTGGGCTACCGGAGACCTCCGCGGGTTTACCAAAGCCGCACCATGACCGGCTGATTTTATTCCCCCTCCACCCTATCAGACACATTCGGACATACCGAAGATTTGCGTTTGGCTTGAATCTTTGAACAGCAGCTGATTCTTTATAAATAACGGCCAATTAGCCATTTTGGCGGCGTATGAGTCGCCGTAATACGCAGAAGAAGATCTGTGCTTTCTCGTCGGCTATGCCCCAATGATGGCTGTCTGGGTAATTTACTGTTATATTTATGCTATTCTTCGGGCTATAGTAGCAACCCTCTCTCTAATGTAAGATATCTCATTCGTATCATACTGCTGCTTAGCTATTTCTCTCATGGTTTTATGACTAAAACCTTCAGAAATACGATATAGACAACTATTTTCTACTTCACTAACACACATTTGGCATTTTTTAATAGGATCTACTCCGCATTGTTCCGGAAGATTCTTGATTACACGCTCTAACTCTTCGCAGAATATACTTAGTAACCATTTCCCTTTAGCTATCTTCTTTAACGAATCTAAGTCATCGGAAAGTGATAGGGTAGAAGCAAAGGAATACAATTCATTTTTCTTGTCTCTTAATCTTGATGCAAGCCCAATATCTTTTAATCGACCATATTTTTGGCAATAGCTAAAATCTGCAAAATAGTTTGAATCCAATGCTCCTTTTAATGCCTCCAAAGAAGCCAAAAAGAGTAACTCCATGCTACTTACACACTCGCTTAACAATTTATCTTTAAGACTGTCGGTAAAAAGCTCTGAAGTGCCTTTAGTGCATGTTTTTAAGAGTTGAACTACAACTTCAGAGTTGACAAAATGATTCTCTATCGAATACACATCAAGGATAAGAAGAAGGTTGTTTTCAGGAACTTCCCCTCTAAAATCTCTAACATCTTTATCGATTATCCCTAAAATATAATCAGAAGGTTCGTATCTTGAGACCGGAATATCTTTTAGGAAATTGACGGCATCAATGACCGAATTACACCCTTTGGAAAAACCTTCTATAGTCTCTATTGCAATCACTTCTGCTTGCTTTCCATTAGCGTTGACAATCCTGTCATACACTGCGATATCATCAACACCTTCAACCAATATAGACGGTCTTTTTGTCATTATCGATTGACTGTAGATTTCATCTAAATCAAATTGCATTCCTTGCATCAGACTCTCTCCACTACCAATTCAGTTAAATAGTTTTGATTCCCTTTTGCGAGAGCAGGACTGTGCGAGGCAACAATAATTTGAGTATTTGGCACGAGCTTACAGAATAAGCCAAGCAGTTCTCTCTGCCACGAAATGTTCAAGGAAATTTCAGGCTCATCAATTATAAGAAAGTTACGAGACTCACCTTCGAAAAGAACCAAAGAAAGAAAGGTCAAAACATGGCGTTCACCACTGGATAAATCATTTACGCTATGAGTTTCACCATTAATATCAATAAACACCTCCCTTCCATTTACAACTAATTTCTTATCTTCAATCAGATAATTATTAAAGGTATCAACTAAGAGATTGATTGAACTTAAAATTAGCTTTTCCATTTCAAGTTCTTCAATAATATTTAGAAATAGCTGGCTAAGTATTGGATGATTCTTAATCCTTTCAGTGCCATCGCCCTTAGCAATAGCGTTTAATATTTCTATCACAGTATTTTTGAACTGATTTTCCGAACCATCATCTAAAGCCTCCCTTATTCGAGCGTTATTTTCCCGTAGGCGGATTTCAAAATCAGGTGGGAGATCCTGCTTTGTCTGAGGCTTTTCATCTAAACTAATAGCAATTGATAGAGTGTCGAATAATGCGCTTTGGATTTTTCTACTCGCCATCATCCGAGCGACACGATATCTTTCTATCAGTAGCTCTTCAATGTTGTCGATCTTGATGTTTTGAAGATATAAGTGGCGCTTGTCAAAATGGATTGAATTACTTCTATTTCTATATCTTTTTTGAGATTGCCGCAAATAAAGAGATAGCTCTTCGCCTATTTGAGAGAGAGGAAAGTCTCGTGACAAAAATGCTCTGCGGCGTGGGTGGCGAAAGAAATCCATTATAAATACCGGATCAGCTTTTATTGCCTGACTAGTAATTCCGCGATCTACACCAAGCGACAATGATGAAGTGTTTGATAATGGAGATTCTAGAACCTCATCCCAAATATAATCACCATCATCATTTTTAAATACAGATAGTTTAGACTTTTCGCCATTAAAATTAATACTAACAGAAACCTTATTTACTGAATTCTGTATTAAAGCAGATTCTTCTTGTGCTAAAACCCCATGTAGTATTTTCAAAAAACTAGTCTTACCACAACCGTTAGGTCCGTATATAACTGAAACGTTTTCATCAGAGAGAATTGCTTTTGCGACTCTAGAGGATGACTTAAACCCATGTATTTCTATTGATTCAATTTTAATCAACTCGCTTCTCCTTACGCGACCTTAATAAATATAACGCCGCGCTCTGCGGCAAATTTGGCGCGAAGCGGAAAATTTGTCCGGCAGCAGCGCTTTGTTAGGCATGTATGTAAATCAATTCTCTTGATCTTCAGGATAAGGTAAAGGAGTTACAGCCACCCATCCTTCACGATCGGGAGCATTATAACCAGTTTGTTTGTGGCCACCTTCTGTTGATATTACTCTTGCCCCCCTATGAATGAAGGCCCGAACAACAGACTTGCGCGGGTGATCTTTATCTTCTTTTGCGGCGCTAACGATTGCCGTAAAACTCCCCGATTCAAGTTGCGCATCATGTTTGCTTCCAAGCCACCGATCTAATACTTCTGTTGATACATTGTGCCGTGATCCATGATGGGGAACCTGTATTCGATCTATTCCGGGAAGATCTAGTCCGACACTCGGAGCAAAATCTGCGGCCTCATCAAGTGCTGCTCTCCCCGCGTCACCTGTGAGTAGTATTTTCTTATCGCATAGGCAAGCATATTGAATCACGCTCATGTTGTTTTCAGGGCTTGTGTCGTCATCTGGAAAGCACTCATCGCCCCATGCCGCCCTAATGAAATTTATCGACTTTTTAATAAATTGGCCGGCCGCTTCGGCCAAAGTTTGCTCCCTTTCCTTTGCAGCTTCAGGAGTTTTTTCTGACTCAACAACTAGATCTAAGTATCTGGCTTTTGAGGGAGCTAATACATTAAACTCTCCTATCTTTGCACCTTGAAATGGCTCTGATATTTTTACCTTATGTTTAATTGCAAGTTCTTCTAAAGCTGCCAAGTTTGGATATATCTCTTTTAATCTCTTCGCCAGGTTATCTGAAGATGTAAAGCGGCTAAATCGACCAATTAGCTCGTCTGCATATGACCAGGGTCGCAGCATCCATAATTCACCAATTTCATACTCATCAAATAACTTTCTAAGTCCTCCGGCGTGGTCACCGTCGGGGTGAGTTACGATTACAGCGTCAATATATTTCGGTGACCTGTAATATTTATTAATATGCTCTACTAACAAATCTCCTGTTGCTTGAAATCCACCGTCAGTCACATGAATTCTGGTGACGTCCCCGATTGAATACCGCAAAGGTATTGCATCTCCACTTTTTTTGCATTCTACATTTAAAAAATCTATTTCGAAAAAGCCAGTCATAACTTAGTCCTTGTCTTTTGCGCTAGCTACGCGCTTAGTTATATAAGCTGTTTGCTTCCTGTATGAGAAGGCAAAAAGAGCTAGCAGCCCTACTATTGCTATCTCTGATGAAAGGCTGTTCAAGTATTGAAAGCGTTCAGACAAAGCTTCATATATCTTTAAAAATGAGAGAGATAGAAACAACGAAAGAAAAGTTCGATACATGTTGTTTGCTTCTGAAAGAACTTCTATAAGCTTATCCTTGTGGGATGCGCCTATATAATCTCTGTATTCCGAAAATTTAACAAATCCGGTCCACTTAAGAATTGGCTCAACAACAACAGAACCTATCCTGCTAATAACCAATCCAATGAAATAATATAAGAAAACGCCAATAACAACATCCGCTTGAACAAAGTTATATTTTGTAAATGAGTTGGCTATCGCTACAAAAACCACCCCAGGCAAGAGATAGTTGAAAATATTGTATGAAGAAAGCTTATCAATTAAATCTTTCATCTCTTTTACTCTTTCAATTCAGGACTCACACGGATGCCTAACAGTTTATTAGTGCGCATGCGCGGTTGCTGGGCAAGCAGGCTCCTGGGAAATCACCGTAACTACTTGAATAATAGGAAGTAAAATCCATTTCCAGATCAGTCCATTCTGTGAAAGCGAGCATGCGCATTAACTCCTTTGTGCCTTGCGCATTAATCTGTAAATCTGCGCAACAACTTTCCGTATATCAATGCCTTAACGATAACAACGTCCGGGAAAGCGCGCAATGCTTCTGAAAAAGCGCGCATTGATTTGGGCAAACTTTCAATAGGCCCTACAACAGACACCCACTGATCACTGTGAATTGGTTTGCCGAGGGGACTGGCTGTCGACTCGATGCGTCATCCAGTCGATGTAGCCGGGTAATCCGTTTATTATTTAACGGGAAGCTGACCTGGCACCGGTGAGTGATCGGCTGCGGTATAACAGAGTAGAACCCTATCGAAACAACGCCAACTCAGCAGCCCTATCCAACATGGATGCCAAGCCGTTTTACCAGCCGGAGCAAATTACTCCGGTCGACCTGAAGTACACGGGCAGCCGCCGACACGTTACCGCCCTGCTCTGTCAGTACCCGACCAATCAGCCGGGTTTGGTATTGTCGGGTCAGCTCAGTCAAGGAGCCGGATAATGCCTCTGCCCCATGATCAGGGTGATCTTCCTCTGGGCCTGGTGGTTGAACCTCGATATCTCCCAGCGCCAAGGCCCGGCTATCGATATACACCAGTGCTCGACCAGGTGCTTGTGCCCGGGATTGTTGTTGTGCCCGAAGCGCAGCACGCCCCAGAACGTGTTCCAACTCCCGGACATTGCCCGGCCACTGATAACGTAACAAGGTCTCGCGTGCATCCGCTGTCAACAGCAGCTTTTGAACATTCAGGCGGTGTTGCAGACGCTCCAGGAAGAACTCTGCCAACTCCAGCACATCCCGGTGACGCTCTCGCAGAGCGGGCACCCTAAGAGGAAAAACACTTAAGCGGTGATACAGGTCTTCCCGAAAACGGCCGGCAGCCACTTCGTGCTTCAGGTTGCGGTTGGTCGCAGCAACCATCCGCACATCGACCTTGTGTGTCTCATCACTGCCGACCCGCTGGATTTCACCTTCTTGCAGCACCCGGAGCAGCGTCGCTTGCAAGGTCATGGGCAATTCACCGATTTCATCAAGAAACAGTGTCCCGCCATCCGCCAATTCAAAGCGACCGGCCCGAGCCTGACTGGCCCCGGTGAATGCGCCGCGGGTGTGGCCGAACAGCTCGGCCTCCGCCAGGGTCTCTGGCAAGGCGGCACAATTCAGGTAAATCAGAGGTTTGTCCGCTCGCGCCGATTGCATATGCAAGCGGCGGGCAATCAACTCTTTGCCAACCCCGGTCTCGCCTTCAATCAATACCGTCATGGAAGTAGGTGCCACAACATCCACGTCACTGATCAGCCGCATGATCTCGGTACTGGTACCCACAACGCCGGTTGAAAGACGTTCCCGATTAAGTGCTTCGGTTACCTGTTGCCCACGGTTGATCTGCTGTCGCAGTGTTGCAATGCGTTCTGCTGCGGTAATCACCGCACGGGTCAGGGTAATTGCCAGCTCCTCGGCATGAGGAATCGTTTCATCAAACTGTCCCGGGCGAGAAGCATCCAGGGTAATGACGCCCCAGTTGCGCCCATCAACCTGAATCGACATTCCCATGCAGTCGTGCACGCGAGGATCAATGCCGGGCAAGCGCATCAGGCCGTCATATGGGTCTGGGAGCAGCGAATCCGCAGGAAACCGGATCAGCCGTTGGTGCTCAAGGATTTGTTTCAGTCTGGGGTGATGATCCGGATGAAAATGTCTTCCCCGGGTTTCTTCGCGCAGCCCCAAAAAGGCAATGGGCCGCAACACTTCGCCCGAGAGCCGCAAGAGTGCGATGGCATCACAGGGAATGGTGTGCCGGATAGCTTCCAATAAACGACGGTACCGAACATCAACTGGCAACTCACGGCTAAGGTCTTCGATGACTGAGATGTAATGTTTAAATGGCATGTTGTCAATATTACCTCGATGAGGTCATTTCAACCACACCCGCTTGATGTAAAAAAGACCCAATAGAAATTACTCATTACATATCAATAAGTTATAAATGGCACAGTTATTGGAAAGAACCGGAGGAACATTAACTTTTACAGACAGCGCCCACCTGCCGGTGCGCCAAGAGGACAACATCCGATGCTATCCCCCAGCCAAATCGACATCATCAAAGCAACCGCCCCGGTTGTCGGTGCTCATTCCCGAGAGATTACCGAATGCTTTTATCCTCTGATGTTCCGCCGTTACCCTGCGGTGGCAGATCTGTTTAACCAGACACACCAGCAAAAAGGCACCCAGCGTCAGGCACTCGCCAACGCCCTGGTAGCTTATGCCACCCATATCGACAAACTGGATGCCCTTGGTAGCGCTGTTGGACTGATCGCTCATAAACACTGCGCCTTGAATATTCGTCCGGAACATTACCCGATCGTTGGGGAGTGCCTGATGGAGGCTATTGGTGAAGTACTGGGCGACGCGGTAACACCGGATATTGCCGATGCCTGGGGAGCGGCTTATCAGCAACTGGCCGACTTGCTGATTCAGGTAGAAGAAGGGCTTTATTCCGACCATGCCCAGCGTCGGGGTGGCTGGCGCGGAGAGCGCCGTTTTGTGATTGAGCGTATCGAAAAAGAAAGCGCGGTTATTTCATCGTTTTACCTGATCCCGACAGAGGGTGAAGCGAATATCGATTTCACTCCTGGCCAGTACATAGCACTGATACTCGATATTGATGGCCAATCGCTGCGCCGCAACTACAGCCTCTCCGATGCCCCTGGTAAACGTGGCCTGCGGATTTCAGTAAAAAAAGAAGCCAATGGCACGGTATCCGGATACCTGCATAACAGAGCCAGACCGGGTGACGAAGTCATGCTGACAGCACCAGCCGGTAATTTTGTCTTACCGCCAAAATCCGAACAGCCACTGGTATTGATAACAGGAGGGGTCGGGATAACACCCGCAATCAGCATGCTCAACAGCTGCGTGTCGGACGGTCGCCCGATCGTGTTTGTTCACGCGGCAATCGACAGCCAACACCACGCCTTTAAAGAGCACGTCGAGGCATTGGCCAGCCAGTATGCCAACCTGAAAAGCTTCATTATTTACGAAAAACCGCTGCCAGGAGATACACCAGATGCCACCGGCTTCCTGAATCAGGATATGCTGGCACCTGTGCTGCCTGAAAGCCGAGACGCCCAGATCTACTTCCTTGGCCCTAAACCTTTTATGGTATGCATTAATCAACTCTGTGATGCGTTGGCGATACCTGAAGACCAACGTCATCATGAATTCTTTGGCCCGGCAGAGGAACTTGCCATAGCGGCAGTCTGACGCCTGACACGGATGCAGGAGCAACCATTACCATGACCAGACCAGCGCTAACCTCATCATCACAGCAGCCGGAATGGGCATGGTTTGCTCTGGCATTTCGTCCTTTTTTTGGACTGGGGGCCATTTTTGGCGTTATCTGTGTTGGCCTCTGGGTGGCCAGCCTCAGCGGGGCACAATTAATTGCTCCTGCTGGCGGTCTGTATTTCTGGCACATGCATGAAATGCTGTTTGGGTTTGTTGCCGCCATTGTGGTCGGCTTTTTGTTGACCGCAGTCAAAAGCTGGACCAATCAACCAGGGCTAAGCGGCCCACCACTGGGTTTGTTGGTTGGTGTCTGGTTCGTTGGCAGAGTGGCGATTCTGTTGCCAACCTTCTTGCCAGCCAACCTCATTGGTTTGATTGATTTTCTTTTTCTCCCCCTTGCCGCAGTGGTACTGGCCCGGCCAGTCATACGGGTGAACATGTGGCGCAACCTGATGTTTGCCCCCATTTTGCTGCTGATGAGCGGGCTGAACGCCATGATGCACGCCGACCCATCCGGTAGCGCTATCATCAACCAGCACGTGGCTGCCCATGGCATGATTCTGCTGGTTGTCCTGCTGATGTGTGTGATTGGTGGGAGAGTCTTCCCCATGTTCACGGCCAATGGCACGCAGACACCACGGGTGACACCCTTGCCGTGGCTAGAAAAAGCAACGATCCTGACAACGGCACTCTGTATTCCGGCTGGTATGGCGTTACTGCCAGCAACCGAAGCGATGACCGGCATTATTCTTATGGCAGCCGGAGCATTAAACATCTGGCGTGCCTCCCGCTGGCGTTTTATGGTCGCATTACAAACACCGATGCTGTGGTCGCTGCATCTCAGCTATTGGTTGATGTCCATTGGCCTGATTTTGATCGGCCTGCACCAGACCACCGGGATTCTCACCGCATCCATCAGCTACCATGTGATTACGCTTGGAGGCATCAGCCTGATGATACTGGCAATGGTGACACGGGTATCGCTTGGCCACACCGGCCGGAAGATTCAGGCTACGCCGGTCATAACCAGCGCTTTTCTGTTGATGGTTGCCGCCACTTTTGTACGTATTCTGCCTGCGCTATTACCCGGCCAGGCACTCTGGTTACTTATTCTTGCGGGGCTGCTCTGGATGGCGGCGTTCAGCCTGTTTGTTATTGTCTTTTTCCCTATATTGTCACGCGCACGCCCCGACGGCACACCGGGTTAACAGGCTTGCCCCGCTACCCAGCAGGCCGCAATCGGGTTCGCTCTTTTCAGGCCGTGGATACCGGCCCACCATTTCTATAGGTGAGTTCCCAGTCCACCGCAGAGGCTTCAACCTTGATCGACTGCATCGTCGCCAGACCAACGATATTGGCAAAGGACGCATCCGCCGCATCACGACCAATACCGATTCTCACCAGACCACTGACGGGTGCCATCCGGGTGGCATCAAACAGAAACCAGCGGTCTTCCAGGTACGCTTCAAAAAAACCATGAAAATCCGGTGGCTCCAGTCCAACCGCATAACCCGATACATAACGGGCCGGAATCCCCAGGGCGCGGCACAAGGCGATACTGACATGGGCAAAGTCCCGGCATACCCCCGCACGCTGGATCAGCACATCACAGGCACTGGAAGAACCATCGGTGCTGTCGGCCACGTAATCCAGATGGTCGTTAACCCAGTTACAAATCGCATCTACCCGCAAATACCCGGGCTGTAACTGGCCAAATTCTTTCCAGGCCAAACGCCCGAGCCGGTCTGATTCACAATATCGGCTGGGGCTCAGGAACGACAGTACCGAGGTAGGCAGCTTGTTGTGCTCCACTTCGTTCAGATAGCGGTTCTGTTCGATATCGGGAGACAACTCAACGGTGGCATTGTAGTTGATGGTTAATTCACATGGTTCAGCCTCAATGCGTATACCTCGGGAGCCAAAGTTATTCAGCTGAAACCATTCACTGTTCATGGTCGGAGAAATATAAAGATTTTCCTCCACGGTTTTTTGATGATCGGTAATCGCCGCCGCGATATTAAACACAAAGCTCGACGGTGAACTCACCGTGTAAACAAGTTCGGACGCAATTCTTACACAATGCATAATCAAATCCCCTGTAATGCTTGTAATGTTGGCTGGCTGGTCGTGCCTGATCCCAAAAGACCTTTACCTCTGGAGCTGACTCAACAGTCAACCACCAGCAATCCATCTCTAGCGTTTACCGCGCCCACGACGGCGATCTTGTCCACCACTTTTACTGCGGCCACTCCCCTCTGACACATCAAAAACCCGGCCTTGCGCTGTCTGGCCAGTGCCAGGAATTTTTTTCTGCTTGGGCTTTTTCGGTTTTTTCACAACCAGTCCGCCCAGCCGGGTTTCCGGCACGTTATGAGACGGCTCAAACCCCGGCAACAACCGCCGTTCGATCAACTGTCCGGTCAGGTGTTCAATGGCTGCCAGTGCCTGAACTTCGTCGGCGCTTACCAGCGAAATCGCCTGTCCCAGACTGCCCGCCCGCCCGGTACGACCAACACGATGCACATAGTCTTCGGCATTGATCGGCAGATCGACATTGATCACTCCGGGCAACTGCGGAATATCCAGCCCCCGGGCAGCAACATCCGTCGCCACCAAGACCCGCACCGCACCGTCACGAAAGCGCTGCAAGGCCGCTTGCCGACCGGCTTGGGTTTTATCGCCATGAATGGCATCCGCTGCAATCGAATGCTTGTTTAATGCCTGCGCCAGTTCATCGACCCCTTGCCGGGTTTTGGCAAAGACCAGTACCGACGACCAGTCCACCTGGCACTGTCCTTGGCATTGTCCCTGGTACAGTCCCTGCTCCTCTCCTTCACCACTCCCCTGCAACAACCCTAACAACAACTCGGTTTTGCGTTTTTTGTCGACCGGGATCAACCAGTGCTGCACCGTCGCCGCCGCCTGATTACTCGCCCCGGCGTCGATCGACAGAGGATCCCGGGCCACATGACCAATCATGGTACGGATACGGTCAGAAAACGTCGCCGAAAACAACAACGTCTGACGCTTGCGCGGCAAGGCGCACAACAAGTCGTCCAATTCATCAGCAAAGCCCAGATCAAGCATCCGGTCGGCTTCATCCAACACCAGCGCGGATAGCTGATCAAACACTACGGCATTCTGGCG
This sequence comes from Oceanobacter sp. 3_MG-2023, assembly GCF_030688925.1. Lineage (NCBI taxonomy): Bacteria > Pseudomonadati > Pseudomonadota > Gammaproteobacteria > Oceanospirillales > Oceanospirillaceae > Oceanobacter > Oceanobacter sp. 3_MG-2023. Next base: position 28,910 of record NZ_JAUYVX010000020.1, on the reverse strand, counting down.
GTACAAATCCAGCAACCGCCCCGGCGTAGCAATCAGGATATCCATCCCTTTGCGTAACGCCATCATTTGCGGGTTGATACTGACGCCGCCATACACTGCGTAAGAACGTAACGGCAACCCTTCACGGTAATGCAATACACTGGTTGCCACCTGTTCGGCCAGCTCACGGGTCGGCACCACAATCAACACCCGCACCCGATTGCTGCCTACCGTTACACCCTGTCGAGATGCCACCATCAACTGTTGCAGCAAGGGCAATACAAACGCCGCGGTTTTACCGCTGCCGGTTGAAGCCGCCACGGTCAAGTCCCGCCCCGCCAGTGCTGCCGGAATCGCCTGTTGCTGCACCGCCGTTGGCTGCGAATAGCCCCGTTGCTGTAATATGTCACACAGCGCGTTATCCAGCCCCAACGAAGCAAAATCCGCTACCAACGATCCGGCAGTCTGGCCCGGTCGGGAAGAATCCATCATCAAACACAACTCCCAGCACCCGGTGCCGTTAATCATCCAAAGAAAACGCACAGTATAAAGGCCGCACTATCCTGTCGTGCAGGTTTTTTAACGTCTGCTGGCGCTTGCTAAACCCATGCCTATCCGCGTGACGCCTGCATTATGACGGCTCTGTAAAACCCACAACGGAAGAACCTGCCCCGGTCAGGGGAATTTCGCCATTTCGTCATCACCAACAGGATCAAAAACGCCCTAAAAACCGGTATAGTACCGCCCTTTACCAAAACCCTCCTTTCTTTCAGGACATCAACGTGATTTCCACCGCCAACATCACCATGCAGTTCGGTGCAAAACCGCTGTTTGAAAATATTTCCGTCAAATTTGGTGACGGCAACCGCTACGGCCTGATCGGCGCTAACGGTTGCGGCAAGTCGACCTTTATGAAGATTCTCGACGGTTCACTGGAACCCAGTGCAGGTAACGTCTCCGTCACGCCCAACGAGCGTCTGGGCAAACTGAACCAGGATCAGTTCGCCTACGAAGAATTCACCGTGCTCGACACCGTGATGATGGGCAACAAGGAAATGTGGGCTATCAAGGACGAGCGTGACAGCATTTACGACAACCTTGAAGCCACTGAAGACGACTATATGCGCGCCGCCGAGCTGGAAGGCGAATTCGCGGAACTGGACGGCTACATGGCCGAAGCCCGAGCCGGTGAACTGCTGCTGGGTGCCGGTATCGATACCAGCCTGCACGCAGGCCCCATGAGCGAAGTAGCTCCCGGTCTCAAACTGCGAGTCTTGCTGGCACAGGCGCTGTTCTCCAACCCCGACATCCTGCTGCTCGACGAACCGACCAACAACCTCGACATCCACACCATTCGTTGGCTCGAAGGTATTCTGAACGACATGAAGTGCACGATGATCATCATCTCGCACGATCGTCACTTCCTGAATTCCGTTTGTACCCACATGGCCGATATCGACTACGGTCGCATCCAGATTTACCCAGGCACCTACGACGACTTCATGATCGCATCCACCGCTGCCCGTGAGCGTATGCAATCTGAAAACGCCAAGAAAAAAGCCCAGATCGCCGAACTGCAGCAGTTTGTATCGCGTTTTTCTGCCAACGCCTCCAAGGCCAAGCAAGCGACCTCTCGTGCCAAGCAGATCGACAAGATCAAGCTCGACGACATCAAGCCATCCAGTCGTCAAAGCCCGTTTATCCGTTTCACCCAGGAAAAGAAACTGCACCGTCTGGCGCTGGAAATCGAGAACCTCGGCCATGCCTATGACGGCGAACAGCCACTGTTCAGCAAGACCGACTTCATGATTGAAGCGGGTGAAAAAATCGCGGTGATTGGTGCCAACGGCGTCGGTAAAACCACCTTCCTCAAGTGCCTGGTCAACGACATCACCCCAACACAAGGTGAAGTACGCTGGTCAGAAAATGCCAACGTCGGTTACTACGCCCAGGATCACGAATACGAGTTTGAAGGCAACGAAAACCTGTTCGACTGGATGGAACACTGGAAGTCCGCCGAACACGACGACCAGGCCGTTCGCGGCACTCTGGGCCGCTTGCTGTTTAACCAGGATGACATCAAAAAGTCTGTCAAAGTCTGTTCCGGTGGTGAAAAAGGCCGCCTGCTGCTTGGCAAGCTGATGCTGCATAACCACAACGTGCTGGTAATGGACGAACCCACCAACCACATGGATATGGAATCCATCGAAGCGCTGAACATGGCACTGGAAATGTTTGAAGGCACCCTGATCTTCGTTTCCCACGACCGTGAGTTTGTTTCATCGCTGGCGACCCGGATTCTGGAAGTCCGTGACAACAAGATTGTCGACTTCCACGGCAACTACGATGAATACCTCAAGTCCCAGGGTATGCAATAGCTGCCACTGAACAGCTGTCAGGTAAATACCTGACAGCTGTTGTCTTTGTTGGCACTCCGTCGTTCTGAACTGGATTCAGAATCCCGCCCGTCATCCCGGGCTTGCCCCGGAATCCATAACACCGCCAGGTCAGTTCAAAAATCGTAGGATGCTTTCAGGTAAATACGACGGCGCTCTCCAATAATCGCTCCAGACACCGTATTAAACCCGGCAATGGCATACTCCTCATCCAGCAAGTTTTTAATATTCGCCTGGAATTTCCAATCCTGCCACCGTGTTTGCCAGGACATATCGTATATCGTGTGAGGCTTGATCGTATTGTCGTCCCGGTCTGTTTGCTGACTGACATAGTCCATACCAAAGGCAATCGAAGAACCGATATCGGGGAATTCATAACGAGTCCAGCCACCCAGCTGGTGAGAAGGTGTATTGGAAAGGTTCCGGGCGTCGGCGTCGGTATCCGTCACTTCCAAATCCGTATAGGTATAACTGACATTAGCAACCCAGCGGGAAGTTAGATCCGCAAGCAAGTCTGCTTCAAAACCCTGACTGCGAATTTCACCAATAGCAATGCTGTAATCATCGTCATCCGGGTCTTCTGTCAGTACATTGTTTTTCACAATATGAAAAAGCGCCACATTCAGATTCGATCGATTATCAAGCAAATACGTACGAGCCCCCACTTCTACCTGCTGGTTTTCTTCCGGGTCAAACAAACTGCCATCGGCAGAAGTCAGTTGATCCGCCGCAGCCTGAGGTGTCAAACCGGTAGAAAATGACGCGTACGGTTTGAATTGCTTGCTTAATTCGTAAGTAGCACCAATCCGGGTTGAATAGCCAACATCGTCGTAAGAGGCATCATCACTGCCATCGTCATTGTCTGTGACATCTTCTTTTATATGGTCCAAGCGAGCACCGGCGACCAAATTCAGCTTGTTTGTGACACGCCATTGGTCTTGCACATAAACCCCAACCTGTTTCAGATCCGTCGTTCTATCTCGATTCAGACTCATTTCATAAGCGCTGATATCATCGTCATAGTCAGGATTGGTAAAACTTAATGTCGATGGTGTCGCATCAGTGTCATCACTATTACCGGAGTAATAAAACAGCTCCTCTTCACGAGCAAAATGGTAGTCTGTACCAGTCACCAACGTATGGTCGCCCAGATAGGCAACAAGATAATACGCCAGATCAACGCCGTTATAATCTCGAACCTGATCCTGATAGCGGCGGGTCACGCCATCGTATGCCCCGTCACTATCGCTATCCACCAGAGCTCTTGCCTGATGGAATTTCATGGTTTCGTTTGTTTCGTAATAACGTAAGGTCAGATTGCTGTCTAACCAGTCATTAATTGAGTATTGCAGATGGGCTTGAAAAATATCTGATTTGAATTCCTGATTGTCAGAAGGCTCATTACTGTTCCAGGAAGTATCTGTCAAGAAGTTGCCATCTTCATCAATAGGCACCCCCCGCACACGCTCGCCCAATTGGTAAAAATGAGTATATTGCAGTGTTAATGTAGCATCTTCATTAATATCCCAGGCATAACCGAGATCAACGATGTCGTTATCTTCTTCCACATTATTACGATAAGAATCTTCACTACTCGAATACACCCCTATTCGGTAACGCTGGGACGCATCTTCATTAAGTCCGCCAGACGATTCGAGACTGCCACTTAAAAAGCCTTTATTACCTGTAGCGAATTCGATGGTGTTTTGTTGGTCATAGGTCGGCTTCTTGGTCACATAATTAATGACGCCACCGGCCTCGCCCGCACCATAAAGAGCACCAGAAGGTCCCTTGAGTACCTGGACTTCCTCAATATTGAACAGCTGAGGAATCGTAAAAGTCCTGAATGGATCACCTTTGACACCATCATAAAGCACCTGGCTTTCTTGCTCAAAGCCACGCATTTTGATAATGCCGTAATTAAAATAGGATACGCCGGACATTGAGCGAAAAAGGTCCGTTACTTCATTGGCAGCCTGGTCATCAATTAATTCCTGGGTAAGTACCTGAATAGACTGCGGCGTTTCATCAATCGGTGTATGGGTTCGAGTCCCCAAAACCGCTTCATCCTCCTTGTAGAGAGACAGTGCACGACCCTCTACCTGAATGGGCGATAGTTCTATGATGGATTGATCCTCAATCTTTTGATCCCATTCCTTGGGGCCTTCTGCGTGAGAAATACCGTCTGATGCCGTTTCTGCAAAAACCGTCGGAGAGAAAACAAGCGCTCCACAAGCCTTCATCATGATTAAGGATTTTTTTAAATGCACAATGATCAGTCCAATGTAACCTAAATTGATGCGCATGGTAAAACACCTGATAATCATTTTCAATTACAAAAGCAAGGCAATTACTACTCCAAACGACATACCTCACTAAATATTTTGTATACAAGCCATCTGCAAGAAAATAACTGACAAAAACCAACGGTCGCTGATTTTTAATGACACTAATTCACAATCAGCTGTTCATAAAAACACCAACCCTTTCTTTAAAAATATAATATTTTTTTGACAATATTTAAATCAAGAGCAACACCATTATATTTCGTTTGGAATTCATGGTATAAAATCAATATTCAATTCCAACCGACCCCCTTTTAATCAAAACAGGGCCATAAATACAATCCTGTCCATATAAAATAATTGTTCAATAATCATGATTATTTCAAACATTAACAAGAAGACAATCATTAATACCATTGCCATGACCATTTCCAATAACATCACTCATTGCCCACTGAGGTCGATCATCAGAATAACCAGCAGAAATAAAGAGAAAATCATGAATACATGCACAACCTGACGCCTGATTCCCTCTCTATCATCCGCTTGTCCTCCCGGTCGCTTTGACACACCGCCGTGAGCTTGCTAAAAACAGCCATCATTAACCGGAATAACTCACGATACTCGTGACGAGGGAACCTGAACCGGGTGATCCGCCTCCAAGAGGCAGAGCATGGTTCCACGACCTGCCGATACAGAGCACCCCGCATACCCCCAAGAAGGCTCAGATGCTAAACAAACTGCTCCAGCTATTCACTGAACATGCCCCGTCAGGCACCGACAAACACACACTGGATCTCTCCGCCGCCGCCTTACTGGTGGAAGTCATGAAAGCGGATCACCGCATCGATGCCAGCGAGCGCAACGAGCTGGGCCGGGTACTCAAAGAACTGTTCCAGCTCAGCGATGAGCATATCCGCGCGCTACAGCAACAGGCCGAGCAGGCCAGCGCCCAGGCTTCCGACCTGTTTCAATTTACCGATGTGGTCCACAAACATTTTTCGGTAGAGCAGAAATTTGATTTGCTGACCGGCCTCTGGCGTATTGCCTACGCCAGCAATGGTCTCGACAAGTATGAAGAACACATCATTCGGCGTATTGCCGAACTGCTGTATATCCCCCATGGTGAGTTTATTCGCGCCAAACTGCTGGCCAGACCAACACTGTGATTACTGAACTCGTCTCCCGTTTTGAAGATCTCCAACAGGTGTTAGCTCAGCTGTCGGAACATCTAACCCAAACACAACCGGCACATTGGTTGCCCCTGCAAGACAGCGAAATCGCCCTGGGCCTGAAACCCTTGTCGCTGGCCACCGACTTGCTGACCGACCTCTGGTATCGCGATCAGCAAGATGGCCGTGAAACCCGCTCCCGCCATGGTTTGATCCTTGCCGATACGCGCTGTCGGACATTGATTACCGACATCAATCAGGCCAAGGATGATTTCCGCGCTGCAGTGCAGCTGGAAAAGCAGGATCTGCCACGCTGGAAAGAAAGCTATCGTCTGTTAGGTGAGCACCCCTCATCCTTGCGTAACAAGCTGGCAATTGCCGGTATGACACGCGTTCATCTGAAGCAGTGCTTTCGCCATATTCCACTGCTGGCACAGGCGCCACGCAAGGTTGGCTTCAGCTGGTACGTCAACGGTCGCAGTATCAAAAAGCTCACCCTGAGTCAGGCCGAAGCCCTGCTGCTTGAGCTGGGAGAACACAAACCGCATATCCAGATTCAGCTGCAGCGACTGGGGCAATTACCTCCCGCCACACGGTTGGCCCAAATCCAGACCCTGGCCCCCGTGGTTCGAGCCAATCTGGTGTATAACAACGGCGATGAGGTCATACGCAAGGCCATGAGTGTTTCCTTGCCGCTGTTTATCCCCGATACCCAGCCTATCCTGCCCGAACACAACCGCATCAGCTCCGAGCCACCTCCCGGCCGTACCCGCCAGGCACGGGGTGATCAGCGCATCAGTGACGAACCGTTTTTACCCAGTATTCGGGCTTACCTTTATCATTAACCGGTACACCTATCTGCACGTGTATCTGCACTCAGGCGTTAACCGTTCCCCCGCCAGATTACCGTTACAACGCAGATAGATGCCCAACAACCTGCTAGACTGCCGGCCTCTGCACCGGCACCGTTTTTGACAGCTTATGGATACTCCAATGACCACTATCGTCAGCTTTAACATCAATGGCATTCGCGCCCGTCAACATCAACTTGAGGCTATTCGGGAACAACTGGACCCGGATATTCTGGGCTTACAGGAAATCAAGGTACACGACGATATGTTTCCTCTGGCAGATATCGAAAGCCTGGGGTATCACGTTGAGCATTTTGGCCAGAAAAGCCACTACGGTGTCGCCCTGCTCAGCAAGCAAGCTCCCGTCTTTGTGCAAAAAGGCTGGCCATCGGACGACGAAGACGCTCAAAAACGACTGATTCACGCCCGCTATAACATCGGAGGCAGCACCATTGACGTACTGAATGGCTACTTCCCCCAAGGTGAAAGCCGTGCCCATGAAACCAAGTTTCCGGCCAAAGAAAAATTCTACGCCGACCTGATGCAGTATCTGAACGACAATTTCACCCCCGCCGACCGGGTGGTGGTGATGGGTGATATGAATATTTCACCGGAAGATACCGACATCGGTATTGGTGAACCCAATCGTAAACGCTGGTTAAAAACCGGTAAATGTTCCTTTTTGCCAGAAGAGCGCGAATGGTATCAAACCTTGTTGAACTGGGGACTGACCGACAGCTATCGTCATTTTCACCCCACCAGCAACGAGCAATTCAGCTGGTTTGATTACCGCTCCAAAGGGTTTGCCGATACCCCCAAACGCGGCTTGAGAATCGACCATATTCTGGTTACTGAGCCATTGCTGGCCAGCTGTGATGAGGTCGGTATCAGCTACGCTATTCGGGGTATGGAAAAACCTTCCGACCACGCACCAATCTGGCTCAAGTTAACATCCAGCTGATCACTCACTATTTGCGCTCTTGAGCTCTTTCGCGCTACACCAAGCCACCCTGCGCCGTCGCCCGAATAACGGCACGGGATGGCTGAACCCCTTGATCATCGCCGCCACTATCCCCGCGTTTTGTATCCACTATTCCCTGTTCCCTGCCTGCTACCGGAGCCTTATTTGTGACCACCCCGACCACTGCTGATATTCCTTTGCCACAGACCGCAGCCATTATTGGTGCCGGGCCGGCCGGATTGATGGCAGCAGAACAAATCGCCAGTCGTGGCTACCAGGTCGAAGTCTTTGATGCCATGCCCAGTGTGGCGCGCAAGTTTTTGCTCGCCGGCATCGGTGGCATGAATATTACCCACGCGGAAGACTACCACCACTTTGTCAATCGTTATGGCAGCGCCAGCCGCTGGCTCCAGCCCATCCTGGACGACCTCACGCCAACACAACTGCGCGAATGGATCCATGGCCTTGGCATCGATACCTTTGTTGGCACCTCGGGGCGGGTTTTCCCGTGTGATATGAAAGCAGCGCCCTTGTTACGTGCCTGGCTCCATCGCCTCAAAGCCCAGGGAGTGGTATTTCATCCACGCCACCGCTGGACTGGCTGGGAGAACAGCCAGGCACAACTCCCTGTGGGCGCATCACAAGCATGGTGTTTCGACACCCCGGACGGCACGATACAACGGTCGTTCGATGCGGTGGTGCTGGCTCTCGGCGGAGGCAGTTGGGCCAGACTCGGCTCCGATGGCCGCTGGGCACCCTGGTTACAACAGCAACAGGTCGATATCGCGCCCTTGCAACCCAGCAACTGCGGTTTTGATGTGGCCTGGAGCGATTTTCTCAAAGAAAGATTTGCCGGTACGCCAATCAAGCATATCCAGCTATCGCTGACCGATACCCAAGGCAAGCACTGGTCACGCACCGGTGAGTTTGTGGTCAGTGAATACGGCATTGAAGGCAGCCTGATTTATGCTCTCAGCGCCCCTCTGCGAGAGCGTTTGAAGCAGGCCAGCGCCAACCCCGATACAGCAGGTACAACAGGTACAACAGGCCAGTCACTGCTGACACTGGACTGGCTGCCTCATTCATCACTAGCAGACATCGAACAGAAATTACGCCAGGGTAAAAAAGGCCTGTCCTTTGCCAACCTGCTGCGCAAAAAACTCAATCTGCCTGCCATCACCAGCACGCTATTACGAGAATGCTGCCCGCAACTGGATAACCGCGACATCCCTGCCGTTGCCAGGGCACTCAAAGCCATGCCATTAACGCCCCAGCAACCACGCCCCATCAACGAAGCCATTAGCAGCGCCGGAGGGGTGCAGGCCAGTGCCGTCAATCCTCAACTGATGCTGAACGCCATGCCAGGCGTCTTTGTTGCCGGGGAAATGCTCGACTGGGAAGCTCCCACCGGAGGCTATCTGCTCACCGCCTGTTTTGCTACCGGCAAGCGCGCCGGATGCGGTTTGGCAGACTGGCTGGCAACCTCTGCCAGCCCAAACAACCCGCCCCGGCATTTGCTTCCAGAACAGCCATAAACGTTTGCAGCCTCGTTTTTCCGCGGCTAACAGCGTATAGTCGCGCCTCTCAGATTGGGCCCCTGCGCCCCAGCATGCGGACATCATCAAGAGGATTCAGCAGTCATGCCAAAAGCGAGTGAGATCAAGAAAAACGCCGCCGTCGAATACAACGGCCGAGTGTATTTTATCAAGGATATTGAGCGCTCTGTGCCACAGGGACGCGCCGGCGGTAGCCTGTATCGTATGCGAATGTACGATGTGGTGAGTGGTCAGAAGATAGATGAAACCTTCAAGGATTCAGACATGCTGTCGTTTGCCGACCTGACCCGTCGTCCAGCCATGTTTTCCTACGTCGATGGTGACGCCTGGGTCTTTATGGATAACGAGGATTACACCCCTTATTATCTGGACAAGACGGCCATTGAAGATGAGATCCTTTTCGTTAACGACCAGACCCAGGATGTACAGGTGATGGTGGTTGATGGCCAGCCGGTAGGACTGATTCTGCCAGCCATTGTTGAGTTGGAAATCGAAGACACCGAACCATCCATCAAAGGGAATTCGGCCACCGCCCGTACCAAGCCTGCGCGCCTGACAACCGGCCTGACGGTGCAGGTACCGGAGCATATTTCCACGGGCGATGTCATTCGTATCAACGTCGAAGAACGCCGCTTCCTGGGCCGTGCTGGTAAATAATACAGCAGGACCAGGTTAGCCGGTCAGCACTGCTGTCGCCACCGCTCATGGTGTAATGATCATGAGGTAACGACAGCCGTCACATACCTTTCTGCATTCCGTTCCGTTGCCGTTGACGGCCAACAAATGCCAGCCTGACAAACACTCAACCAGCCTTCAACCAGCCTTCAACCAGCCTTCAACCAGCCTTCAACCAGCCTTCAACCAGCCTTCAACCAGCCTTCAACCAGTCTTCAACCAACTAAACTACCGGCTCTCGGCGGGCATTTTTCGAAGTAGCCGATGTAGCCCCGGATTTTACTCCGGGCTTGGCCGCTGGATGCCGCAAACGGATAATCCAGCGCACCAGCACATACAGAATGCCGACCAATAACCCGACCAGCCACCAGATCAGGGCATTGTCAGTAATCTCGGTTTCATTGCTGAAGGCCGAAAACCCAGCCACCATAAACGCCGGCGCAAAATAGTCAGAGTCCGGGCTGATTTTGGCGGGCGACAACACCAGCACCGGCCCCAGTACCACCAACAGGTCGCGCAGGACACTGGCGGATGACATCCAGTAGAACATCATCCGCCAGCACCAACAGCCCAACAAGGCAAAACCAAGGTACAGCGCCCAACCGGTCATCGGGTCATAAAGGTTATCCATGCGTCATGCTTTCCAGATTATGTGGTCTTCCCAATCCTCTTCTGGCACCTGATCATCAGATACCCCCTTCCCTGCCAGAGAAATCCCTGCCGTATGCACTGAAGCTGGATCACCACTGATCAGCGGATGCCAGTCAAACAGTGGTTTACCTTCCGCTAACAGGCGATAGGCGCAGGTTTCCGGCAGCCAGAAAAACTGACTTGCCTGTTCTGGCGTCAGCCAGACACAGGTGGGTACTTTTTCTTGCCGTTGCTGATAAACACTGCAACGGCAATCGCTGGTGTCCATATAGCGACAATGGATATCGGTATAATAAACATCACCGCTATCTTCATCTTCCAGTTTGTGCAGGCAACAGCGCGCGCAACCATCACAGAGTGATTCCCACTCTGGCTTGCTCATTTCATCCAGGCGCTTGTGCTGCCAGAAAGCCGTCTGACTCATTCGTTATCCAATTTGCAAAACAGGTCAAGCTTGGCGCTTTCTTTCGGCGGTGGCATTTGCAGAAAAAACCCCTGGCTGTCAATTTGTTCCAGGATACGTTCACCGGAGAAGCGCGCCAGTTTTTTGTCTGGCGTGATGATCATGGTCATCGCCAGTTCTGGCTTGCCGAACTGTTCCAGCAAAGCCTCTGGTACTTTTTTTAATCCATCCTTGCGTGAGACGTATAGATAGGTCTCATCTTTTTTACGGCTTTTAAAGACATCGCAAAGTACTTTACTCATGTTCTCTTCCTGCAGTAGGTCGAGCCAGGTTGGCTCAGTGGCGGTTGTCCGCCCGGGTCATCATATCCAGCAAGGTGTCACCAATCTCGGCTTTACGCCAGCCCTGCAGTACATCAGGTAATACGTACTGGCCATTGCCCCAGCCCGAACGGATCAAGGCATCCAGCGCTTTTTTCCGGGTCAGTATTTCCGGTGGTATCTCCAGTTCGGCGGCGCGTTTGGCAACCACCTCTCTGGTGTTTTTCAGCCACTGCCCGGCTTCCGGAGTCAGTGGTCGGTCCAGCGCCACCGGCCAGAGCGCGGCATCATCTTCCAGCGCCTGACTGACAATGGCCAGCAGTGTTTGGCTGTCGTTGCGGATCATTTCAGGGCGCAAACCGGCACGCGCCAGCTGGTCGCGATTGTTTGGCTTGAAACGGGCAATATTCCAAAGGCTGTTATCATCAACCACCTTGTTACGGGGTACGTCACGCTCCCGCGCCTGCAACTCACGCCAGCCAACCAGTTCCTGCAAGATATGCTGCTCTTGCGGGCGCAGTTTCCAGGCCAGCTTGACCCGTCGATAATAGTCTTTCGGGATATCTTGCTGGCTCTGGTCATCAATGATGCGCTGACAGTCTTCTTCCAGCCAGCCCATACGACCCAGCCTGGTCAACTTTTCCACCAGCAGCGGATAGATTTGCCGCAAAAAGTAGACATCGGCAACGGCATAGCGAATCTGGTCCGGGCTGAGCGGACGCGCCAACCAGTTTGAACGGGTTTCTTCTTTATCGATATCAATATCCAGCAAGGCCGAAATCAAGCGCTGAAACCCCATCGAACCACCCAATCCAGCCATTGAAGCAGCCAGTTGACTGTCAGCCAGCGGACTGGGCAAGACTCCGGTCAGCTGGCGACACACTTCGAGGTCTTCGGCACAGGCATGAAAAACCTTGGTCACGGTGTCAGCCTGAAATACCTCGGCCAGTGGCTGCCATTCGGTCACACTGAGCGGATCAATCAGATAGCACTGCTGGCTGTCGGCTACCTGCAACAACCCGGCTTTAGGGTAAAATGTCGAGGTGCGGATAAATTCGGTATCGAGTGCCAGGAAGCCTTCATTCATCCAATCCTGACAGGCTTGTGCCAGTTGCAGGTTGGTAGTGAGCCAGACAGGTTCAGGCACTTGAGGGCTAGTCAACACATCTCTCCTTGGTTCAGCGCTGGCGCAGGGCGGCAAGGCTGAACACTAATCGGTGGCAGTGCTGTCGGAATCCGTCTCCGACCACTGCAAAAAGGGCACACCGGCCCGCTGGGCCAGTGTTTGCACGTAGAATCCGGTGGTACGTCCTTCGACTGACTCATCCAGACAGATGATCAGTCGTGACGGTTGTTGCTGCGGGTCACACAAACGCTGATACAGTGATCCCAACCCCAGTTGCTCCGGGCCAATACCCTCAACCGGTGACAGCAGGCCATGCAACACAAACCCTTGTGCCGCGGTATCGATGTCGGCCAACTGTTCGGGTTGAGCCAGCACCCATAAATCAGTACCGGCTTCGACCACCCCATCACATTGGCGGCATACGCTATTCACACTATAACAGCGGCACACCGGACAGAGTGCCACTTGTTGTTGTACCGTCGCCAGCGCCGCTTCAAGATCGGCAGCCAGCGCTGGCTGCAATACCAGCTTGCGTGCCATACGCGCGGCCGCCTTCGGCCCGATACCCGGCAATTGATCGAGACACTGCGCCAGCGCCAGCAGAGGTGCCGGGGTCGCACCGCGAGTGGCCATCAGAACGGCATTTTCATACCAGGTGGCAACCCCATACCAGCCGTCATTTTCGACATCTGCTCCTGGCTGTTGGTCTCGATTTTACGGACTGCGTCGTTCACTGCGGCAGCCAGCAAATCTTCCAGCATGTCTTTGTCTTCTGTCATCAGAGAGTCGTCGATTATGACGCGCTTGACGTCGTGACGGCCGTTCATGATCACGCTGACCAGGCCAGCGCCGGATTCACCGGTCACTTCGGCTTCTGCCAGCTTGGCCTGCATTTTTTGCATGTCTTCCTGCATTTTCTGGGCTTGTTTCATCAAGTTGCCCATGCCACCTTTCATCATATCGGTCTCCTTAAATAACGGGCCATTCCTGCCCGTCAGGGTTGTATTAGTCATCCAGTGGTCGGATGGTGCCGTCGACCACTGTGGCATTAAAGGTTGTCAGTATATGGCGGACCTGTTCATCCGTCTCGATGGACTGCAAGGCAATAAAGCCTGCTTCTGCAGCCAGCCGTTGGCGCCGTTGCTCTGGCGTCTCTCCTGCCGGGCTGCGCAAGACCATTTCGATACGGGCATCGGGAACCAGCGTTTGCAGCGCCTGTTCGATCCGTTGTTGTTGACCCGGATTAAACAGTGCCCCCTGCTGCGGATCAACATCAAAGCAATAATGGCCGTCGCGGATTTCGACCAGTGCACTGTTACGGGCAATCGACAAGGGTAACCCGGCCAGAGGCAAGTGCTCCAGCCACATCCACCAGCTAGCGGGGGTCAGCGGCGGTAAATCGGCCGGATTGGCGATCTCGCGCGGCACGGTTTTGGTCACAGCGGCTTTGGTAGCGGTTGGTGCCGCAGGAGCAGGTTCAAACGTCATACTGTGATCAGCAGGCGCATCCATCAAACGACTGAGATTACCTCCGGCAGCCGACGTGTGCGGCTTGGCAGCGGATATTGCTTCCGTCGGTGCAGGCTGGGCTGGTGCGGGTTTTACCGGCTCTGGCACCAGGGTTGCGGAAGGCGGTACGGCAGGCGGTGCGGCGGGCGGCAACGGTTCCGTGGCTTCCTCTTCTGACCAGGGAGGGGATTCCTGCTCAGGCTCAGCCGGACTGACGACGGGCGGAGCCACGGTTACGGGCACCGGCTCAGCGCCTGGTTCAGCCAGAGGCTCATCGGCCGCAAACGGCGTAGCTTGCGTATCGTCAACCACAGACGCCGCGTGTGTCGGCTCTGATTGTACTGGTTTTGGTTCTGACTGCCCGAGGTCAGACGGCTCCGTCAGTGGCTTTTTTTTTTGCGCCTCAATCAGGGCTGGTTGTGCAGGGCTGACCAGCGCCGAAGGACTGGACAGCGCCGAACCCAGATCCAGATTGGCCAATGCCTCCGGTAACTGCTCCGGCAGCGGACGAAACGCCAGCATGCGCAGCAACAGCATCTCAAATCCCTGACGCGGGTCTGGAGCCAGAGCCAGATCCTTGCGGCCACTGAGCGCAACCTGATAATAAAGCTGTAAATCTTCGCCGTTCATGGCCAGTGCCAGCGCCAGAATGGCATCGCGATCCCCTTGGGAATTTTCGATGGCATCCGGAACCACCTGAGCCAGTGCCGCTCTGTGCCAGATGGTCAGCAAGCCTTGCACGACCTCATCATAATCCGGGCCGTGCTCCGCCATTTCTGCCACTTCGGCCAATACGTCACGAGCGTTGGCCTTGGCCATGACTTCCGCCATTTTGAACAGCCGGCCACGATCCATGGTGCCCAGCATGCTGGTCACCTGGGTTTCCAGTACCGTGCCTTCACCAAAGGCAATGGCCTGATCGGTCAGACTGAGAGCATCACGCATGCTGCCCTGGGCGGCTCGCCCCAATTGCCAGAGTGCCGGTGGTTCATAACGGATGTTTTCTGCCTGCAACACGGTTTCGAGATAACCAACGATGCTTTCTGGCGTCATGTTTTTCAGGCTGAACTGCAAGCAACGGGACAGCACGGTGACGGGCAGTTTTTGGGGATCGGTGGTGGCAAGCAGGAATTTGACGTGAGCCGGAGGTTCTTCCAGCGTTTTTAACAGTGCGTTAAAACTGTGGGTCGACAGCATGTGCACTTCGTCGATCAGGTAGACCTTGAAGCGTCCACGGGTCGGTGCATATTGCACGTTATCGAGCAGTTCGCGGGTGTCCTCAACCTTGGTACGGGAGGCCGCATCCACTTCGATCAGATCAACAAAGCGACCTTCTGCAATTTCACGACAAGAGGAACACACGCCACAAGGTCGGGCGCTGATGCCCTCTTCACAGTTAAGGCATTTGGCCAGAATACGGGCGATGGTGGTTTTGCCCACACCCCGGGTACCGGTAAACAGATAGGCGTGGTGTAGTCGCTGCTCATTCAAGGCGTTGATCAGCGCTTTGAGTACGTGCTCCTGGCCGACCATTTCGTCAAAAAATCGCGGTCGCCACTTACGTGCAAGTACCTGATAACTCATGAAAAGCGGACTCTGCTAAAACAAGGAAGTCGCATGATAACGATTGGCGGGCAGGATGTCAGTGTTATTGGAGATGACTCCTGCCAGCCACACCCCGGCACACGAGTCGACTACTACCGTTGCTCCCTTCCGGGCCTGGCGGGGTTCGTAGCTTATCGTTGCGAGGGGACCAACAGGAGCCACCATAACGACCTGACTTTCGACAGGAGGACAAATCGTACAGATAACTTTTCGATATTTCAAGGAGTTAAAGCAAATTCATGCTAACCCGGATAACAGCCGGCGGTGTTCGAACATCTGACACACTCTGTTATTCAGAGATGCAACCACTGTTTTAATGCCAGATTGATAATATCCGCCCGGCTTAGGCCCAAATCATCGCAGGCCAAATCCAGACAATCAATCACATCCGCATCCACCTTCACTTCCAACCGCTGCAACCCACGTTCTTTATCACGCTGACGCTGAAAGCGCTTGTTAAAGCGACTCTGTGCCGTGCGATCATACGGGTTACTTTTCGGCCGCCCACGACGGGGAGTCGAAAACATATCAATCGTTGTGCGATCTTCGGGTTGAATGGACATAACAGATCCGACAGAAAAACGGCGGCATTATGCCGTCTTGGCCGCGAATTGCAACGTCATAGCGAACGATTACCCCTTTCCCGTCTATCATTGTAATGACAGACCTTGCCAAGGGCGACGCATCTCAATACTGTTGACTGCTTTCTTTGCTGAACACGTTACCGATGTCCGATACCCAAATTACCCGCTTATCCCCCGACCAACTGACCCAGGCAGTGAACACTGATCTGCTGGATTTTATCTCCACGGAAGAGCTTGACGCTTTCCATGGCGTCCTGGGCCAGGAACGCGCCGTCAACGCCATTCAGTTTGGCGTCGCCATGCAACGCCCCGGCTACAATATTTTTGTGATGGGAGATACCGGCACCGGCCGCTCATCCTATGTCCGGGACTACCTCAAAAGCGAAGCCAAACGCCAGATCACCCCTTCCGTCTGGTGTTACGTCAATAATTTCAGCAACCCCAGAGAACCCGGGGTTATTGAGCTGCAACCTGCAGAAGCCAATCAACTGCGCGATGATGTACGCCAACTGATTGACCAGTTGCTGGCGACCTTTCCGGCGGTGTTGGAACACCCGTCCTACCAGCAGAAAAAAGCTGCCATCGACTACCAGTTCAATCGCAAATACGACAAGGCCATTGAGCTGGTCGAAAAAGACGCCCACAAACAAGGGGTCGCTGTGTATCGCGATGCCAATGCCATCAGCTTTACTCCTATTCGTGATGGCAAGGCGCTGGATGAATCCGAGTTCGCCCAGCTGAACGAAGAAGAACGCGAACAGTTTCACGAAACCATCGCCACCCTTGAACAAATGCTTGGCGACCAGCTGTCCGAGCTGCCGCAATGGAAACGCGAAACCAGCGATCTGCTGCGCGCCCTGAACCAGCAAACCATCAGCGACGCCATCAAGCCTTTGCTGGTGCCGATCCGTGAACGCTTTGGCCATCACGACCGGGTTTCGGCTCACCTGAACGAACTGGAAGAGCACCTGCCACGGCTGGTACTGGAAGAACTGGTCGATGAGCGTCTGCTGGAGCTGCGCGAGGAATACGTCAAACGTAACCGGCTGGAAGAATCCCTGCTGCCCAATGTGGTGACGCACCACTCCGCCGATAGCGGCGCACCGGTGGTATACGAACCCCATCCCAGCTACGGCAACCTGTTCGGCCGGATTGAATACACCAGCGACCAGGGCGCCCTGGTTACCAACTATCAACGGATTTGCCAGGGTGCCCTGCACAAGGCCAATGGCGGTTATCTGATTCTGGATGCCGACAAGGTTCTGACCGAACCACTGGTATGGGATGCCCTGAAACGGGCGATACAATCCAAACAGCTGAAAATGGAATCGCCATATTCAGACATGGGGCTGTTCAACACCACCAGCCTGCTGCCCGCCACCATTCCACTATCGATCAAGCTGGTGCTGATTGGCTCACGTCAGGTGTACTACCTGCTGCAGCAATACGATGAAGACTTTAATCGCCTGTTTCGCGCCGTGGTCGATTTTGACAACGACCTGCCGCTCAACGACGACACCCTGTACGCCTACTCTCGCCTGTTAAAAAGCCGGGTCGAGGAACAAGGCTATGCCCATATGAGCCGCGATGCTGTCACCCGCATGGTGCGCTTCAGCGCCCGTCTGGCGGAACAGCAAGACTCCCTCAGCGCCCATATTGGCGAACAGTTCGACTTACTGGCCGAAGCAGACTTTATTCGCAAACTGGCACAAGACCCGGAAATCACCCCGATTCATATCGACCGTGCCTTACAAGCCAAGCAACAGCGCACCGGCCGGGTCTACGACAAACTGTTTGAACAGATGCTAGATGGAACCGTACTACTGGAAACCAGTGGTCGCGCTGTCGGCAAAATCAATGGCCTGACCGTAATGTCTTTGGGAGATACCAGCTTTGGTTCCCCCGCCCGTATCACTGCCACGGTTTACCCTGGTTCCAAGGGCGTGGTGGATATCGAGCGGGAAGTCAGTCTCGGCCAGGCGATTCACTCCAAAGGGGTGATGATCCTCAGCGGCTTCCTCGGCAATCGTTATGCCCAGAAATTCCCACTGGCGATCTCTGCCCACCTTGCCATGGAGCAATCCTATGGCTATATCGATGGCGATAGCGCCTCTCTGGCTGAACTGGTGTGCCTGATTTCAGCGCTGATCAATAGCCCGATTGAACACAGCTTTGCCATGACCGGCTCGATCAACCAGCATGGCGAAGTGCAGGCCATTGGTGGCGTGAATGAAAAAATCGAAGGTTTCTTCCGCTTGTGCTGCGCACGAGGACTCACCGGCGAGCAAGGGGTGATTATTCCGGCCTCCAACCGCCGCAACCTGATTCTGAATGATGACGTGGTACAGGCCGCTGCCGCTGGCAAATTCCATATCCACTGTGTCACCCATGTTGATCAGGCGGTGGAAATCCTGCTCTGCCGGGAAGCTGGTCAAGCCAACGACGATGGCGAATTTCCGGCTGGCACAGTGAATGGCGACATCATTGAACGGCTGAAAGCCATCTCCAGCATGGCCGACCAGACTAGCAGCAAAAAATAACCTCTCCTCTGGGTGCAGGGTGCAGGCAGGACACTTGTCAACGTGTTCCCTGTGCCCTGTGCCCTGTGCCCAGGCACTAAACAGCATCAAGCCCCAGGAACTACCGGGCATGAGACGCAGAAAAACAAAAACCCGCCGGGATACAGGCAAAAAGAAGGGAGCGAAAGAAACAAGAAAAACGAAAGAAGAAAAACAGACAGGATCAAAAAATCCGTAGCGTCAACCACACCACAAGAAAACTCAAAGCCGGAGCCTTGCCCCGGCCTGAGCGATACTAGCGAAAACTTTTTACATTGCGAGCAACAAAACTCAGGGTCAGGCCAACCAGGCTGTCACTGACCTCATAAAAGCGCTCATCCAGCTCTTCCAACTCATTCCGGTAATCGTCTTCCAGCTGACTGACCAGAGCACTGCGAGCGTCTTCATCTGCAGGCACCGCCCGATCGGGGAAAAGATCCAGCAACTCGTCGAATATCGCGTGGATGTCGCGGGATTTGACCCGCTCCAATGCAGCTAAAGTGTCTTCCGCCTGAGCGCCAACCTCATGGTGAAAAAACTGCACAAAACCGCCGTTTTCCATTTCTCTGAGCAGACTGTCGATACAAAAAACGGTTTTTTCTGCATCACTCAGGGACTCATAGCCCAAATCTGCTTCTTTATCGTAGATCACATCCGTGATCTGAAGAAATGAATCAGTCTCATCAGCAACGTCCAGCGCCGCCTGAATCTCCATGTTCATACGTCTAAACTCAGCACTCTCACAATTGAATTTCAGTCTGGCCAAGATAGCCCAAGCAATAGTATTTGCAAAGCCTTTACTGACTGTTTTTCCACCATATCCATTTGCTTTGCCAAACTGGGCGATTCTATCCGATCGATCAGTTTTTATTCAGCGATATGAACGCCTGATACAACACCATCAGCCTGTGCAGCAGACCTCCGCCACAAAGCAAAAATCAGAGCGTATCAATAGTGGAACACAACGCCACCATACGTCGCGCAGTTGGCTCGGGATGCTCCATCGGAAAACAATGATTACCCGCCACTGTCTCGACACTCATCAATGGATTAAGCCTGGCAGCCCGGCGCGCACCCGGTGCAATAAAGCTGAACCCCGTAGTGGCCACCAGCAAATGCACCGGCACCGTCATATTACGCACGGCACGCCATAAACCCAGGGGAGCAGAAGCAAAAATCAGCGCTTCCCACTGCGGCGCACACGCCAACTCCACGGCCCCGGTTCCTGCTCCTGCTGGCCGCAAACCGGTTGTTAAAAACCCGTTAAACGCCAGAGCGTGCCAGTCTTTGTACAACGATTTGCTACCCAGATACTCAGCCGCCGCCGCCGGCGATTCCCAACGGGCACGACGCGCTGCTGCGCGCCGCACCAAAGGATTGTGCCGCCACAAATGAGTCACTTGCAGCAGTTTCTGGGAACCAATCAAAGCGGGAGGAAAAAGTACAGGGTCCAGCAGAATCAGGCGTTGAAACAGATCCGGGCACTGTTCCGCCATCATCAACGTCAATATGCCACCCATGGAATGACCAACCCCCACAACTTCCGGCCGTGGCAGATGCCCGGAGTCGGGCAACAGCGTCCATTCCGTGGCAACCACCTGCTGGACAAAGTGGGTCAGATCCGCCGCCAGCAACCGCCAGTCCGGGAAACCCCGGTGAGCAGTCGGGGCCGATCCACCATGCCCTGGTATATCACTCAGCAGCAACGACCAATCCTCTGGCAGTGCATTCCCCAACGCCAACAACGACAAGCCACTGAAGCCATTTCCATGTAACAGGTGTAAGACAGGTTGGCCGACACTGCCCTGTCGCCAATAGCCACAAATCGAGCCGACCGTGACCTTTTTCCAACCTGTGACACCACACACTGTCATATTTTTCGGCATACTAATTATCATCCTGTTGAGACGAACCATGTCGCTCTGACACCACTGTCAAAAACACACGGGTCAGAATCTACTGCTACAAACTGGGCATTGATCAAACCAGCGCTGGACAAAACGCAGTAGACTGTTTGGCGAAGGATCAACGGGTAACAAGAGTTAGCGGGGCACAGTCTGCACACTATTTTCTCTACCACGATGCAGTACGGCCGGAGCACGCTATACATCAGATAGTTATTTCTGAAACGACCACATCAAAGGGAATCACAATGACCGCACCAGCTGTAACACGCGCACTTGAAGCTAACCGACGATTCACCGACCTGAAAGATGCTCAGGCCCGGTTATCCCAGGCTCAACGGGATTTTGACGCCAAGGTAATCAGTGAGGAGCAGTACCTCACGGTTACGGATGTCTGTCAGAAAATCATTCGCGCCTGTCGCGACTGAGCCACACCGACAGCACCATCAAGCAGCAGCCGGAATACCACTATGGAAGCGAAATTCGCTATCCGGCTGTTCTATCAATTCACCTTCCAGAGCGCGAAAAAATGCCACGCGCTCATCAATTGGCTCTTTGGCATATTGCTGTGCCAGGCCAAGATAATCCTGATAATGCCGCCCTTCAGAACGCAATAACGAGCGATAGAATTTTTCCAGCTGACTGTCGAGTAACGGCGCCAGCTTGGCAAACCGTTCACAGGATCGGGCCTCGATAAACGCCCCGATAATCAGCACATCGATCAGTTCGTGTTCGCCACCCTTGCGTACCGCCTCACGTAAACCGGCGGCATAACGCGACGACGATACATGGCGATAAGCAATACCACGCTCTCGCATAATGGCTATCACCTGTTCGAAGTGCAGTAATTCCTCACGCGCCAACTGGCTCATTTTTTTGAGCAAATCTTCCCGGTCCACATGCTTGTAGAGCAGGTTCATGGCCGTGGTGGCGGCTTTCTTTTCGCAGTTGGCATGGTCAATCAGCAGCGTATCCTGCTGCTTCAGGGCTTCCTCCACCCAGGCATCTGGCGTTGCACACGCCAGGAAGGTGTTAATCTCAGACAATACGTCGTCGAGTGTCATAGTCCATCCTCGATCATCTTTTCCAGAACGGCGCGCACCTTACCGGAAATGGCGATCGCTCGCTGGGTTTTTGCATCCATCAGACAGAAGGTGATCGTCGCGTCAGCCACCAGCTCTGTTGGCTCGCCGTTTTCCAGCAACATCACCTGCTGTTGCATCTGGGCGCTCTTGTTACCAATGCTGCCCATGCGCGTCACAATACGAATGACCTCGCCATCAAAGGCCGGACGACGGTAGGAAATATTGATATTGGCCACCACAAACGCCAGCTGGTCATCATCAATAACATCAAGAAAACGGTGACGATCAAAATAATCCCAGCGCCCTTCCTCCAGAAACTCCAGATAGCGGCTGTTATTCACATGGTGATAAATATCCAGATGGTAACCACGAACCTTGATATCCACTGACATACATATTTCCTCGATCGTCTCATCCAGTTTGGGCAACCAGACACCAAGCCTCGTTCATTGACAACTTGATACCCAGCGCCTTCAAGACATCGATTCTATGTAAACTGGCGCACACATTCAAACGATCGTTTGATTATTCGAGATAATTCCCTCGCGCCATCCTGTGTTCAGGTTTATTTTTCAAGATGTGTTCAATATGCGAACCAGAAAACCGTAACGGCCAACAGATGAAAACCCAATCAGGGCAACAGCTAGAACGCCTCGGCATCCTGTACCTGAAAACGCAGATCATGCAGATTGATACCCAGTGGCATATCGTCACTCAACCGTGCCAGCTCCCGCGTCAACAAAGCTTGCTGCCAATGCGTCTGCAAGCTGTCGACGATACGAGGCGTCACCCCGGCCAGCTCAGACAACTGCCCCAAAGCAATCAATATCCGGTCCAGACGCTGACAATGATCCAGTAATTGTGCCGCCGTTTTGGGGCCAATACCGGGGACGCCAGGCAGATGATTGGTGGTATCTCCGGTCAAGGCCCAAAAGTCCACCAGCTGGCCCGGCCGCAAGCCATAACGGGCATAAACCGCCGCTTCGTCCAGTAACTGCCGGTCAAAATGATTGGCGACCCGGATACGGCTGTTCACCAACTGGCAGAAGCCTTTGTCCGTTGACAGAATCACACTGGAGACACCCGCCAGTGCCGCTTTGCTGGCCAATGCTGCACAGACATCATCGGCCTCCCAGCCATCCTGGCGAAAGCAGTAGACCCCCGCCAGTTCCAGCTGATGACGCAGCATTTCCAGTCCAGCGTGCAGGGCCTCCGGCATTGGTGGCCGACCTTTTTTATAGTCTGGCCACAGCTGATGACGCCAGGTCTCACCATGATCTTCGAATACCATGGCAACATGGCTGCACTCCAGCCGGGCGGCATTACTGTTGATAATGGTAATGGCGCGACTGGCAGTCGCTTCCAGGGCGGCAGAGCTGTTTTCAACCGCGGCATAGACCCGGCGAATCAGATTCATGGCGTCGATAATCAGTAACTGCATGGATAGCTCTCCTTGCGTGCCATTGTCCATCCTGTTTGCTCAGGAGCGATTGTCATTATTTATCAGTACGCTTGTGCTTGGTGATCCCCACAGCCCGGGTATCGGCTTCAAGGTCGGTATGACTGTCGAAATGACTGTCGGGATTCAATGGCTGATGTTGCTGGGCCTGCCAGAGTGCGGCATACCGCCCGGACTGAGACAGCAGCTGAGTATGGCTACCCCGTTCAACCACGCGCCCGCCTTCCATCACCGCAATCTCATCGGCATCGACCACGGTCGACAATCGGTGGGCAATAATCAACGTGGTATGACCTTTCGAGACTTGCCGGATGGCATCCATAATGCCGCGCTCGGTATGGGAATCGAGCGACGAGGTGGCTTCATCAAACAGCATGATCGCCGGGCGTTTGAGCAACATACGGGCAATGGCGATACGCTGCTTTTCGCCACCGGACAGCTTTAGGCCGCGCTCCCCCACCACGATATGCCAGCCATCGTTATGCCGTTGCACCAGACTGTCGAGATGCGCCATGGTCAGTACCTGTTGCAGCTCCTCATCGGTGGCGTCCGGGCGCGCATAAAGCAGATTGTTTTTCAGGGTATCGTTAAACAGCACGGTATCTTGCGGCACCATGCCAAGCGTGGCCCGCAACACCGACTGCGGTAACTGATCAATCGGCTGGCCATCAATAAGAATCACCCCTGCGGAAGGGTCGTAAAAACGAAACAACAAGCGGGTCAGGGTCGACTTGCCAGCACCACTACCGCCAACAATGGCCAGGGTTTTACCCGCCGGAATGGTCAGATCCAGCTGATCCAGCACCTGGTGATCGTCCCGATAACCAAAACTCACCTGCCGGAAAGTCACTTCGCCACCCTTGAGATCCAGGACGGCAGTGCCGTTATCTTTCACCGCCGACTCTTCATCCAGCAGCTCGAACATACGTTCGATATTGGCCATGGATGCTTTTAGTTCACGATAGACAAAGCCAAGAAAATTCAACGGTAAAAACAACTGGAACATAAAAGCATTGATCAGGGTGAAATCACCAATCGTCATGGTGCCTTGCACCACATACCAGGCCGCAAACATCAGCATCGACATCATCGCGGTACTGATAATCAGCGCCTGCCCGGCATTCAGGCCAAACAAGGTGTAACGGTTTTTCTGCCGCGCCTGCTCCCACTCGGCCAGCGACTCGTCGTAGTGCTGTGCTTCCCGCGACTCGGCATTAAAGTATTTGACTGTTTCATAGTTCAGCAGGCTGTCGAGGGCACGGGCATGAGTGGTGGAATCCATACGGTTGGCCTCGCGTACATACTGCGTCCGCCACTCCGTCATGCGGAAGGAATAACCGACATAAACCACCACAGCCACCGCGGTAATCAGGGCAAATACCGGCGGATAATTAAACAGCAACAACCCGGTTACCATCAGCAATTCCAGCAGGGTCGGCAGAATATTGAAGACAATAAACCGTAACAAAAAGCTGATGCCCTGCAAGCCCCGTTCAATATCGCGTTGCAAGGCTCCGGTTTGACGATCCAGATGAAACGCCAGGCTCAACTGGTGCAAATGCCGGAACACCCGCAGCGCCATCCGCCGCATGGCCCGTTCACTGACCCGGCCAAACACCAGATCTCGCAACTCGCCGAACAACACACTCATCAGCCGCGCCAGACCGTAAGCCAGCAATAATCCCAGCGGAAACCACAGCCACCATTGCTCCTGCGGCACGCCACCAGACGGCAACTGATTCAGGGTATCGACCTGATGCTTGAGCAAAAACGGCATACCCACACTGGCCAGCTTGGCTCCCACCAGACACAGCAAGGCCACAACCACACGCCAACGAAACTCAAACAGATACGGCAACAGCGTTGTCAGCCAGTCCCAGCCCTTGCGGGAAGGGGGAACCGGGTCATAACCACGCGCCGATGAAAAGGATTTCATCCAGAAGGTGCTCTATAATTACGGTCGGAACGGCCACTGCCGAACCAACAGACAAAAGAATTGATCAGGCGGGAATTTACCACATCGTCGCCCACTTGCCGGAATTGCTTGCCGTATAGCCAGGTTCAAGCGAACGTCATCCGAAAACCGCAGTCAGAACACAACACCAGGGCGACAGACTGCGATTGATTCGCGTATGATAGCCGCCTTTGATTAGACCCAACCCAGAGAAAATACGCCACCATGCTGTCTGTACGCCGTATTGCCCCCCTGCTTGCTTGCACCGCTGCTGCTGCCATGACATCGACCAGCCACGCCGAACTCAGTGCCAATCTGGGACTGGTAACGGAATACCTGCGCGATGGAATCAGTGAAACCCGTGGTGAATACGCAGCCCAGCTGGGAGCAACCTATATACACAACTCCGGCCTGTATGGCGGAATCTGGGCCAGTGAACTGAAGCGTAATGACGATCACACGCACTCGGAATGGGACCTGTTTGCCGGTTATTCCCGCCCCATTAGCCACCACTGGGGCATCGACCTCGGCGTGATGCGCAACACCTTTCATGGCGATTGGGAAAGCAGCGAACAAAGCTACGGCGAAGGTTTTCTGCGCGCAACCTATAAGCAGGCATGGGTTCTGGGTGTACGCCAGACCAATAATTTTATGGGCAGCGAATTTGCCCGCCGGGTACTGGAAGCCTCATACACCCTCCACACCAGCAACTTCGATTTTGAATTTTACACTGCCCGCCATCGTTATCTCGGCTTTGATGACGACTATAACTTCGGCAGTGATTACCGCGATGACTACTGGCATTTCCGGGTCGGTGTCGAGCGTACTTACAAGCAATACGATTACCGCCTGACTCTGGAACGTACCAACCTGACCAGCGACTATGACGCCGGCACGACCTTCCAGTTTGGCATTCACCGCTATTTTGATCTCTGGTAAGCGCTGCTCCATCACTGCGATCACTACCGCAGTCGCTGATGATTCAAACAGCCAGCAAGCATCAGCGCCCTGACTGTTTGAACCACCGGCTTCAGGCCCCTTCGGGCATGCTGTGCCACCAGATCCTCGCCTCACGACAGGCATCAGACGAGAACGATGCTTCCAGCACGCCATCCAATACCATTCTGGGCAGCGGGTCTCCGGGCTTTCTGTCGGGCAAGCCGGTCCCTGTTGAACTGGCCCAGATTTGAAAAAGCTCTTCCGATGCTACTTGATAAGTAACGTGCCAATGCGCCATGCCCGTACCTTCCTGGCTGGCCAGAATCTCGAACGTGAGCTGAACATCCTCCTGTAATTGCACCCGCGTCCAGTACTCTGCCAGTTGCGCCCTGCCCACCTGCACCTGAAACGGCGTATTGTGGTATTTGCCGTCTTCGTGAAACAGCATGACAAACTTGTCCGGGCTGCGGGATTCCCAGGCTTCTTTGTAGCCCGCCATAAAACGCTGGATATTCATATTCCACTCCGCCAGATCGATGGATTCATAAAAGACTGGCAGTGTATTCACAGGCCGCAACCTGAAGCCAGTCAGTCGGTCAGACTGCCATCAACTTGGCTTCAATCAGCCCATACTTCCAACCACACAGGCCCTTGAAGACCAGCGATCCAACCCCAAGCCTTAATTCGGCGTATCGATATCAACGGCCTCGGCTTGCGGCTGATACGCCAACATCACCTGTTCATCCGGAGAAAACATCGCCACTTCCTGCCCTGCCCTCTGGGCATAAATCACCCGAAAGGCCAACACATTCTGCACATACTGGCGGGTTTCGGCATACGGAATGGTTTCTATCCAGACATCCAGAGGCAAGTGGCCACGCTCTTCCAGCCAGCGTTCAACTCGGTGTGGCCCGGCATTATAAGCGGCGCTGGCGTAAGCCCGATTACCATCAAAGCGCTGGAACATTTCTGCCAGATAAGCCGTGCCCAGCGCGATATTGGTTTCTGGCTGGAACAGCTGCTCTGCAGCCGCCAGTGGCACGCCATGTTTTTTGGCGGTCGTCCTGGCCGTAGCGGGCATCAGCTGCATCAGGCCACGAGCTCCTACCGGAGACTGCGCCGCTGGCTTGAAGGCACTTTCCTGACGGGCAATGGCTGTCGCCCAGGTCACATCGATCTCGTTTTTTCTGGCCTGAATCTCAAACAGGTCGGTGAACAACACCGGGAAACGGGCTTCCAGATAATTCCACTGGCGCTGGCGAATCGCATCCATAATGGCCCGGTGATGCCAGCCCCAGTCCAGGGAGAGCGCGACCATGTGTTGTCGTTTGACCGGTGCCAGACTGGCACGGGCAGCAAGCCACTCCCGTTCGGCATCCTTGTTCCGTTTCAACGCCAGCCACTCTTTGGCCCGCTGAATCGCCGGGACATTCTGTATCTCTGCGAGTACATCCGTATTGACGCTAAACGGCTGATTATTCAGATTAAAAGGCAGTTGTTGATGGGTCGCGGCCAGAAAACCATAAAACGAGCGCGATTGTGCCAGCTGGTTCCAGGTTTGCTCGACGGTTTGCATCTCTGCTGCCGCGCTATCGCCCGGTTGATTCTGCACCGCATTGGCATACCAGTATTGCCAGCGATCCGAGGCTTGCAGGTCAGCAGGCAAGGTATCAATTAACGTCAGTACACCGGTCCAGTCGATAATCTCTGCACCCAGAGCCCGACGCAGCCGGTATTCCGTCAACTCCGGATACTGATAGTCATAATCAAGACCAGCCAGCAACGCCGTCGCGGTATCGGTTTGGGAATAGGTCAACCATTTGCCGATATACACATCCAGCGGTGCAATCAGGGAGGAAGCTTCTGGCAATGTTGCCCGGTATTTCAGCCACTGCTGTGCCGCAGTCTCGGCCGACCGACGAGCCAGCGGCTGGAAATACTGTTCCAGCAAACGGCGCTGGGCCGGTTCCGGAAAGACCGACAAGTCCGCCGTCAGCGCCTGGTTCGGATGACTTGACAGGGTTTCATAGCGGCTCGCCAGAGCATTGGCATCGGCATCCATAAAACGGTGCAGATAGCGCGCCAGTCGCATATTGCCCGCCTGCGCGGCCAGCCAGTAACGTTTCGCGGCCATGCCTGCGGTTGGATTACCGTATTGACTCCACTGCGCAAACAGAGGATCACAGGCTGCCGGTTGGGATTTGGCAACCATCCACAACGAATCCGTCAGGGCCAACCCTTGCTCTTGCTGATCGGTTTGCAGATACGCCATGGCCAGATCACATTGATAGGCCGCTCCTTTTCTTGGCAAACGCTGATAGGCCGTAAGCCATTCTTGCCACCGCTCCTCCTTGGCCAGTTGCTTCAGCCAGGTATTTTGCAGATAAATACGGCGGGGAAACTGTGGGTAGCTGTCCAGAAAACGATTCACCTCAGCCTGGGTCAGGTGCTCCGGGAAACGCTGATAAACCTGATATTGCAAATACGGGTACAGTGCATAACCCTGTAATGGCTCAATCAGATCGGCCACTGCCTCATAGGGCACGGTGTCCAGTTGCTGTTCCACTTCAACGAATTGCGCACGCGCAGCAGCTTCCGCTTCCGGTGTTGGAATAGTGTCGGTGCCTTGCTCGGCGACCGCGCCAATGCTGTACAACATGATCAGCAAGCTTACAGAAAGGTGTCGTAGGGTCATTGAGCTTACTAATGTTAGTGAGTGGTATGGAAATCCTCATCCAATGATAGGTCAGGGTCAACCGTTTGTGAGACCCGCGGACATATTTATGCAAAAAAAAGAGAATGGCTCGAATCAGCCAGCCATGTGACGGCCTTATTTATCATTCTTGTATATTTTATGCACAAGGGGACATCCATTTAATCCTGCACGGCTCTGCGCGAGTGTTGCCGTTGTTCAGGGCAAGGCGACGAATGCAGCGAA